>NZ_LZTE01000033.1:0-1449 GCF_001665925.1 Gordonia sp. 852002-50816_SCH5313054-c | reverse complement strand
GGCTCTTCGAAGTTAGCCGGGCACTGCTCAGCAGTGGAATTGCTGGTTGTTGGCCCGCTGGGCGCGGGTGCAGTGGAATCGTATCCGGCGGCGTGAGTTTTCGGTGTTACGAAAGCCGCAGGCCACGCGTTTGACCTGTTTGACCAGCCGGTTGTAGCCCTCGGTGCGGGCGTTGGTCAGGCCGGTGTGCACGAATGCCAGGATCGCCGGCCACCACGTCTCGATGGTGGCGGCCAGGCGGGTGAGTTCGGGGATGTTCGCGTCGGCGCACCAGGTGTAGAAGCGGTACAGACGCCGGCGGACCTCGCTGTCGTCGGCGTCTTCGCGGGCGCAGGCCAGCAGTGCGCGAAGTTCCTCTTTCGCGATGTAGGCGGTGAGGATCTCACTGGTGGGGTCGTTGTCGATAAGAGCATTCCACATCTTCGCAAATGATCTGTCCGACAATCGTTCTCGCGCAGTGAGCAGGCGCCGTCGGTTGGCCCATTCCGGGTCTTGTTTCCGGCCACGGCGACCGTGGGCATCGAAGGTGACCCGCCGCCGCACCCCAGTGACGGCGTCGTTGGCGAGCTTGATCAGATGGAAATGATCGACAACCAGAGTCGCATTCGCAAGCAGCTCGGTGGTGACCGCGGCCGCATACGCTGCGGACGGGTCGATCACCACATGGGTGATCTCGGTGCGGAACTGCTTACTTTGGGTGGTGAGCCAGTCAGTGACCGCCTTGCTGGTGCGGCCCTCGACTTGGCCCAGCAGCCCCTGATCACCGCTCAGATCGACGAACCCGGTGTCCCACGGATCGACACGCACCCACCGCCGCCCGTCGACGTCACGAGTCCATCGGGGCTTGCCACGGCGGGTTTCATCAATGCCGAGGACACGCACCGGTTTCGGCGTGGAGAGGACCTTGCTGGCGTGCTCAATGAACGCGGCATGCGCGGTCGGCCACGACACGCCCACGCTGGCGGCGACTTCGCTGACCGAGCGGGCAGCCTCACCGACATCACGGCCGATCTGAGTGCGCAACCGGGTGGTGGTTCGTCGCCGCGGCGGGATCTGCGGTATCGACTCAGTGAACGAACGCCGCTCACACGCCGGATTCACGCAGTAGTATCGGGTTTTGGTCCACCGCAACATGATTGGGTCATCCCCGTATCGGATATCGCGGGGCCGTGTCACCGCGTGGCCCTTCACTGATGACGAAGCAACCTTGCATTGCGGGCAATGTGCCGCCCGCCGATCCGCGGTCACCACATCGACAACCCGACTGCGATCGGTGCCCCTGGTCACCGCGGTGACCTCCAGTCCTTCCAACCCCAACAACAACGACGTAGGCTCGGCCATGCCCCTGGTACTCCTTCAAGAATTCTGATGCTTCGCAACATCCAGATTTCCGGAGACCAGGGGCGTCTCACCTCAACGACACGCCGCGGCCCTGACCAGGCATTGCCC
>NZ_LZTE01000032.1:0-2622 GCF_001665925.1 Gordonia sp. 852002-50816_SCH5313054-c | reverse complement strand
CTGTCAGCGGTCATGTAATTCCCCAGGTTGGTGGGGTTGTCCGTCACGTAATTCCTCACCTGTCCGTCACGTAATTCCCCACCCTGGGGCGTGTCGGGCGGGGTTGGGGTGCTGCTACAGGTTCGCTCCTTGCAGGGCCCCTTCCCGGGCCCCTGGAAGGGGCCTGAGGTGGCACGGAGGACGTTGACGATGACCCAGCTGTTGGAGTTGTTTCGGCATTGGTATGCCGGACGCTCGCAGGTACAGATTTCCCAGGCGTTGGGCCTGGATCGCAAGACCATCCGCAAGTATCTCGCGCCGGCGCTGGCGGCGGGAATGAGCCCGGGCACCGGGGACAAGTTCGACGAGTCGGTGTGGCGGGAGTTGATCGGCGGCTGGTTCCCCGAAGTTGTCGATCCCTCGACGCGGGCGGTGACGTGGCCGCCGATCGCCAAGCATCATAAGTGGATCAGCGGCCAGCTCGATGCCACGGTGACGGTGGCCACGATCGCGCAACGTCTGCGCGACGACCACGGGGTTGATGTGTCGGAATCGTCGGTACGCCGTTATGTGACAGCACATTTCGCTGACAAGATCAACGAGAAACGCGCAACCCCACCACGACCCCCGGTACCTGCAGGCGAGGAAGCCCAAGTCGATTACGGCAAGCTCGGGATGTGGACCAACCCTGAGACCGGGAAGCGGGTGTCGGTGTGGGCGTTCGCGATCATCCTGTCGTGCTCGCGGTGGTTGTTTGTGCAGCCGGTCCTCAAGATGGACCAAACATCTTGGTGCGCTTCGCATGTGGATGCGTTCGAGTTTTTCGGCGGCGTGCCCGAGCGAATCGTTTGTGACAACCTCAAGACCGGGGTCAGCAAGCCTGATCTCTACGATCCGCAGATCAACCGGGCCTACGCCGAACTCGCCTCGTTCTACGAGGTGCTGATCGATCCGGCGCGCGCGTTCACTCCGAAAGACAAACCGCGCATCGAGCGCCCGATGCCCTACATTCGGGACTCGTTCTTCACGGGCCGCGAGTTCACCAGCCTGCCGCAGATGCAACAGGCCGCCCTCGACTGGTGTCTGAACGTGTACGGCCGCCACGCCCACCGCGGGATCGATGGGGTGCCGCCCGCCGAACTGTTCGCGCAGATCGAACGGGATGTGTTGACTCCGTTGCCGCCCAGACGATTTGAACGTGTCACCTACCACGTGGGCAAGGTCGCCCCCGACTGTCATGTCAAGGCGGGCACAGCGTTGTACTCGGTGCCGTGGCGGCTGATCGGCTCACACGTGCGGGTCCGCACGTGCGGGGATATGGTCCAGGTCTTCGCCGACGACCAGGTCGTGGCAACCCACGTACTGCACCTGAGCGGACGAGCAACCAACCTCGAGCACTATCCGCCGCACAAGGTCGCCTACCACTCCCGCCCGGTGGCGTGGTGCCGCAAGCAGGCCGAAGAGATCGGCGAGCACGCGGTCGCAGTCGTCGCTGAACTCTCCGAGGTCAATGCGATCCACCGCCTGCGCGCGATCCAGTCCATCGTCGGCTTGCGCACCAAGTATCCCGATGACCGCATCAACGCCGCCTGCGCCCGCGCGATCGCCGTCGGCGATGTCGGGCCACGCACCATCAAAGGCATCCTGATCGCCGGTACCGAATACGACGACACCATCACCACACCGCCGGTAGCGCCGACACCACCGGCATTTCTGCGTGGCCCGCACGCCTTCGACGACGACCTCGACACGGCAGCCGGCCAGTAGACCTCACACCCAATCCCATTAACTACCAGCTTATTCCACTAAGGACGTTCTGATGACCATTCATGATCCCAGCCTGCGAGCCGCGTTGAAAACGTTGAAGTTGACCGGCATGCTCGACACCCTCGACGCCCGGCTGGCCCAAACCCGCGCCGGCGAACTGGGTCACCTGGAGTTCCTGCAGGTGTTGTGCGAAGACGAGATCGCCCGCCGTGAGTCCGCCGCCCTGGCGCGGCGCGTGCGCCGGGCCCGCTTCGAACAATCAGCAACCTTCGACGACTTCGACTTCACCGCCAACCCGAAACTGCCCGCCGCGATGCTGCGTGACCTCGCCGCCCTGCGCTGGCTCGACGCCGGCGAATCAGTCATCCTCTACGGACCCGTCGGAGTCGGCAAAACCCATGTGGCACAAGCACTCGGCCACCAAGTCGCGTTACGCGGACACGACATCCGATTCGTCAAATGCGCCCGCATGCTCGCCGACCTCGCCGGCGGCCACGCCGATCGCACCATCGGGCAACGCATGCGCGAATACACCCGCCCCGCCGTCCTGATCATCGACGACTTCGCCATGCGCGAACACACCACCACCGGCTCCGACGACCTCTACGACCTCGTCTCCGACCGCGCCATCGCAGCCAAACCCGTCATCCTCACCAGCAACCGCGCACCCAAAGACTGGTACCCCCTGTTCCCCAACCCCGTCGTCGCCGAATCACTACTCGACCGACTCATCAACACCAGCCACCAGATCCTCATGGACGGCCCGTCCTACCGACCACGCAAACGCCCCGGACGAACACCGAAAACCACCTAACCCACAACCCCAGCTACCCTCAACCCAGCACACCCGAACATGGGGAAATCCGTGACGGACAC
>NZ_LZTE01000031.1:0-84971 GCF_001665925.1 Gordonia sp. 852002-50816_SCH5313054-c | reverse complement strand
TCCACTGCACCCGCGCCCAGCGGGCCAACAACCAGCAATTCCACTGCTGAGCAGTGCCCGGCTAACTTCGAAGAGCCGGTATCCGTGCATTCCGAGATCGAGATCGAGCACCACTACGGCGACGACATCGAAGCTGTCCTCATAACGGAGGAACAGATCAAGGCGCGGACCGCGGAGCTGGCCCAGTCGGTGGCGCAGCGCTACACGGATCTGCAGGACGATCTGGTCCTGATCGGCGTCCTCAAGGGCGCGATCATGTTCATGACCGATTTCGCCCGCGCGTTGCCCATTCCGTCGCAGATGGAGTTCATGGCGGTGTCGAGCTACGGGTCGGCGACGTCGTCGTCGGGCGTGGTGCGCATCCTCAAGGACCTCGACCGCGACATCGCAGGTCGTGACGTCCTGATCGTCGAGGACATCATCGACTCGGGGCTGACGCTGTCGTGGCTGATGAAGAACCTCGCCACCCGTCAGCCGCGGTCGTTGGCGGTGTGCACCCTGCTCCGTAAGCCGGAGGCGGTCCGCTCGCCCGTCGACGTCGCCGATGTCGGCTTCGACATCCCCAATGAGTTCGTCGTGGGCTATGGCCTCGACTATGCGGAGCGCTACCGCGACCTCCCCTTCATCGGCCGCCTGCGCGCGTCGGTCTACGAGAACTAGCCCGCACAGCGCGCGAGGGGAGCCCGCGCAGATAAACAGGGAACGGTTTCACCTGCGTGATCGTTGACCGGTAGCCTCAATGTGTACGACCGAACCCTTGGGTGGCGTTCACATCGTTCACGAACCGATGGGAAGGACAGTGGTAACGGCGCCGGGCGGCCCCACGTAGCCTGGACCTCCACCAATGCGCATGAACCGAAAGACAGTCTTCCGTAACCTCGCGATACTCGCGGTGCTGGTGCTCGCCCTGTGGGGCTGGAGCGCGATGCGCGATGGCGATCGCGGCTATACCGGGGTCGACACCTCTGTCGCGTTGACGCAGCTCAACACAAAGAACACCAAGTTCATCCAGATCGACGATCGCGAACAGCAGTTGCGGATCGAGACCAAGGATGCAATCAAGGTCGACGGCCAGGACGTCACGAAGATCTCGACCAAATACCCGGCTTCGGCGGGCGAGCAGGTCTTCGACTCGGTCAAGTCGACCGGGGCCGGCTATCAGACCAACGTGACGCAGCAGTCGGTGTTCTGGCAGATCATGATCTTCCTGCTGCCGATGCTGCTGCTGTTCGGACTGTTCTTCTTCGTCATGAACCGCATGCAGGGTGGCGGCAAGGGCGGCGTGATGGGCTTCGGCAAGTCCAAGGCCAAGCAGTTGTCCAAGGACATGCCCAAGACCACCTTCGCCGACGTCGCGGGTGCCGACGAGGCTGTCGAAGAGCTCTACGAGATCAAGGACTTCCTGCAGAACCCCGCGCGCTACCAGGCTCTCGGCGCCAAGATCCCGAAGGGCGTGCTGCTCTACGGTCCGCCGGGAACGGGTAAGACGTTGCTCGCGCGGGCAGTCGCGGGCGAGGCGGGCGTGCCGTTCTTCACCATCTCGGGTTCCGATTTCGTCGAGATGTTCGTCGGTGTCGGTGCGTCGCGTGTGCGTGATTTGTTCGAGCAGGCCAAGAACAACAGTCCGTGCATCATCTTCGTCGACGAGATCGACGCCGTCGGCCGTCAGCGTGGTGCTGGTCTCGGCGGTGGTCACGACGAGCGTGAGCAGACGCTGAACCAGTTGCTCGTGGAGATGGACGGCTTCGGCGACCGCTCGGGTGTGATCCTGATCGCGGCGACCAACCGTCCCGACATCCTCGACCCGGCGCTCCTGCGTCCCGGACGTTTCGACCGGCAGATTCCCGTCGGCAACCCCGACATCGCGGGTCGTCGGGCCATCCTCAAGGTGCACGCCAAGGGCAAGCCCATCGCCGAGGATGCCGATCTCGACGGTTTGGCCAAGCGCACGCCAGGAATGTCGGGCGCCGACCTCGCCAACGTCGTCAACGAAGCCGCACTGCTCGCCGCGCGCGAGAACAAGACGCAGATCACGGCGGAAATGCTCGAGGAGGCGGTCGACCGCGTCATCGGCGGACCGCGTCGCAAGAGCCGGATCATCAGCGAACACGAGAAGAAGGTCGTCGCGTACCACGAGAGTGGACACACGCTCGCCGCGTGGGCGATGCCCGATCTCGACCCGATCTACAAGGTGACGATCCTCGCGCGCGGACGAACGGGTGGTCACGCGCTCGCCGTGCCCGAGCAGGACAAAGACCTGATGACGCGTTCGGAGATGATCGCTCGTCTGGTGATGGCCATGGGCGGTCGCGCATCGGAGGAGTTGGTCTTCCACGAGCCGACGACCGGCGCGTCGTCGGACATCGACCAGGCGACCAAGATCGCACGCGCGATGGTCACCGAATACGGCATGAGCGCCAAGCTCGGCGCCGTGCGCTACGGGCAGGAGCAGGGCGATCCGTTCCTCGGCCGCAGCATGGGCGCGCAGAGTGACTACTCCGCCGAGGTCGCGAGTGAGATCGACGACGAGGTGCGCCGACTGATCGAGGCCGCACACACCGAGGCGTGGGCGATCCTGTCCGAGTACCGCGACACCCTCGACGTGCTTGCCAGTGAACTCCTCGAGAAGGAGACGCTGACGCGCAAGGATCTCGAGAACATCCTGTCCGACGTCGAAAAGCGTCCGCGGATCACGACGTTCAACGAGTTCGGCGAGCGCACCCCGAGCGACAAGCCCCCGGTGAAGACCCCGGGCGAGTTGGCCATCGAGCGCGGCGAGCCGTGGCCTCCTCCGCCGCCGGAGCCGGTGCGCGAGCCGGTCGGTGCAGGCAGTGCTCCCGCCGCCCCGGGTTACCCCGGTGGGCAGCAGCCCTACTACGGAACCCCCCATCAGGGTCAGGGTTCCTATCCGGGCCAGGGTTCGTACCCGGGTCAGGGATACGGACAGCCCTATCCGCAGCAGGGCTACCCGCAGGGTTCGCAGGGTGGCGGCACTCGCCCCGACTATGGTGCTCCGCGTGACTGGTCGGCGCCGGGTTGGCCGCCCCAATCGCAGGGGAATCCGCAGTCGCAGGGATATCCGCAGTCGCAGGGATATCCCCAGTCGCAGGGGTACCCGCAGAACGGAAACCCGAACGGCGCCAACGGAAATCAGCCAAATGGAAACCAGCCAAACGGTAATCAGCCCAACGGGTATGGCTACGGCAACGGTTCGTACGGCGGCCAGCACGGAGCGGGCAGCAACGGCGGGCAGCATCGCGATGATGCCGGCGACGGGTCGCAGCGCAACAGTTCGCACGGGGAGACCGGTTCGCACGGAGACAACCGTTCACCCGGAGACGGAGCCTGAGGGCCGGATCGATGACAATCAGCGAGGGTCACGACATCGCGACTCACGACGACGCGTCGCGTGATTTGTCGACCGGTGATGGGCGCTTCTTCGACCAGGAGCGCGCAGAGGCGGCTGTGCGAGAGTTGCTGATCGCGGTCGGCGAGGATCCCGACCGCGAGGGGTTACGGCGCACACCGACTCGCGTGGCGAATGCGTACCGCGAGATGTTCGCCGGTCTCTACACCGACCCGTCGGAGGTGCTCGCCACCATCTTCGACGAAGATCACGACGAGTTGGTGCTGGTCAAAGACATCCCGATGTACTCGACGTGCGAGCACCATCTCGTCTCGTTCCACGGTGTCGCCCACGTCGGCTACATTCCGGGCCCGACCGGCCAGGTGACCGGACTGTCGAAGTTGGCGCGCGTCGTCGACCTCTATGCCAAGCGTCCGCAGGTGCAGGAGCGGTTGACGAGCCAGATCGCCGATGCCCTGGTTGAGCGGCTCAATCCGCGCGGCGTGATCGTCGTGATCGAAGCAGAGCACTTGTGCATGGCGATGCGGGGTATCCGCAAGCCGGGCGCCCGCACGACGACGTCCGCGGTGCGCGGCATCTTCAAGACAAGCGCCGTTTCGCGCGGCGAGGCACTCGACCTCATCACCCGGTGACCGCTCACCCGGTCGCCGCCGACACGGTCGATGCCGCACGCACGAAGGTGATGGGCGTCGTCAATGTCACCGCCGACTCGTTCTCCGACGGTGGTCGCTACCTCGACCCCGACCGCGCCGTCGAACACGGTGTGCGTCTCCTCGCCGACGGCGCCGACATCATCGATGTCGGTGGTGAATCGACCCGCCCGGGTGCGGTGCGCGTCGATGAGTCCGTCGAGATCAAGCGCGTGGTTCCGGTGATCTCCGCACTTGCTGCCGAAGGCGTGCAGGTCTCGGTCGACACGATGCGCGCAGGCGTGGCGGCGGCCGCCATCGAGGCCGGGGCGACGATCGTCAACGACGTCTCGGGCGGTCGCGCAGACCCGGGCATGGCAGCGCTCCTCGCCGACGCCGGACTGCCCTGGATTCTGATGCACTGGCGTCCCGCGGCAGCCGAATCGGATGCCGGTCGACGATTCACCCACCGGGTCGACGACACGGGTGGATACCGCGACGTTGTCGCAGAGGTCAGTCGTGAACTGCTCGGCCAAGTCGACGCCGCCGTCGACGTCGGCGTCGATCCCGACAACATCATCCTCGATCCCGGTCTCGGGTTCGCCAAGACCGCACAACACAATTGGGCGCTACTGAACGCGTTGCCGACGCTGGTCGATCTCGGTTTCCCGGTGCTCGTCGGGGCGTCGCGCAAGCGCTTCCTCGGTACGCTGCTCGCCGCGGACGGCCATGATCGTGCGCCGGAGGGCCGCGAAATCGCCACGGCGTCGATCAGCGCGCTCGCCGCGGTGCACGGTGCGTGGGGAGTTCGGGTACACGACGTCGCAGCCAACCGTGATGCGGTGACTGTCGCTGCGGCGTGGCGTACAGGTGGGCGCGACCGGCACGCCGTCCGACGGGAGCATGGAGATGGCTGACCGCATCGAACTGCGCGGTCTGCGCGTGCGTGGCAACCACGGCGTCTTCGACCACGAGCGCCGTGACGGGCAGGACTTCATCATCGACGTGACGCTGTGGGCCGATCTGCGTGCTGCTGCGGCGTCGGACGATCTGGCCGACACCATCGACTACGGATCGCTCGCACAGCAGGTCCACGACGTCGTCGCTGGTGGCCCGCGCAATCTGATCGAGGCCGTCGGCGGGGAGATCGCGGAGAAGATCATGCTCGACGACCGCATCCACGCCTGCGAGGTGGTGGTGCACAAGCCGTCCGCGCCGATCCCGCTGGATTTCGCCGACGTCGCCGTCGTGACCCGACGCTCTCGCAAGTCGGCCGGTGGTGTCCGGTGACTCGCGCCGTGCTGTCCGCAGGTACCAATCTCGGCGACCGCGAGGCCCGGCTTCGCGAGGTCGTCGACGCATTCGCCGACGACCTCGTCGCGGCGTCGAGCATCTATTCGACGGCCCCGTGGGGCGGCGTCGAACAACCCGACTTCTACAACATCACGCTGATCGTCGACGCCCCGATCTCGGCGCGCGACTGGTTGGAGCGGGGCTTCGAACTCGAACGCGCTGCCGATAGGACCCGTGATATTCGTTGGGGCCCGAGGACACTCGACGTCGACGTGATCTGTGCGACCGACGCAGACGGACAGCCGATCACCAGCGACGACGAGGTGCTGACGCTGCCACATCCGCGTGCCGCCGACCGGGCCTTCGTACTCGTTCCGTGGCTGGAGATCGAACCCGACGCGACGCTGTGGACGCCCGACGGTGTCCGGTTCGTCGTCGACCTGGTTGCGGCGCTACCCGCGAGTGAACGCGCGGGCGTGCATCGACTGTCCGCGCGTCCCGGGAACTCGCAGCCGGGCCGACCTGGGAGTGAGGTGTCGAGGTGACCGTCCCGCAGCCGTCGACGCCACCGGAGTCCGACGAACCCGGCCTGGGTCCGACGCGACCACGCGATCTGTTGATCATCGCGGTCTTCGTCGCCGTGGTCTCGTGGATTCTGGTGCGCTACAACTACTCGGCGCTGCCCCCGCTGCCGCTGCTTGCTGGAATCGTTCTCTACGTGCTCGCCGCGATCGAGACGGCGATGGCTTTCGTGGTGCGCGCACGTGTCGCCGACCGTCAGGTGGGTCGGGCGCGCGGGCAGTTGCACCCGCTGACGGCGGCGCGTGTGCTCGCCCTGGCGAAGGCGTCCGCGATCCTCGGCGCTGTGGCCGTCGGCGTGTGGGTGGGGATGCTGGTGTTCCTGTGGAGTCAGCACGGCGTGAATGCCGCCGAGCACGACAGACCCGGCGCGATCGTGGGCGCCTTCGGCGGACTCGCGCTCGTCGGTGCGGCGCTGTGGCTCGAGTACTGCTGCCGGGCACCCGATGACCCGACCGACCAGCCGACGCAGCCGCGGGCAGACGGTCATCCCGGACCCGCGTGACTTGCATGTGTGACGCGATCGGACGACTTCTTAGGGGTCCAATCGTGACTCTCCGCACCAGCCTGGCGGTCGTGGCGGCTGTCAGAGGGTAAGTTCACGATCATGACGACCTCGACTGGCCGTGCCGCCGACACACGCCGTTCCGGTCGCGTCGGGCAGTGGTTGGTGGGTCTCCTGATCGTGCTGGCCGTTGTGGCCAGCGTGCTGATGCTCTTCACTGATCAAATCTCGGTGCTCGGATCGCTGGCGGTGATCGCTGCGCTGTGGGCGGCGGTGATCGCGGCGATTCTTGTCACGCGCTACCGCAGGCAGGCCGAAAGCGCCGAGAGCAAGAGCCGCGACCTGCGCCTGGTGTACGAACTGCAACTCGAGCGCGAGATCGCCGCGCGCAGGCAGTACGAGCTCGACGTCGAGTCGACGATTCGCAAGGAGATCAGCGACGAAGCCGGCGTCGAACTGGCCGAACTCAAGGCGCAGGTGCTCGCACTGCGATCGAGCCTCGAGATGCTGCTGGGTGAGTCGCTGCCCGATCAGCGCGCGGCTCTTCCCAACGAGAAGCTGCGTGAGCTGGCTTCGGGCCTCGGTGGTCTCGGCGCCGAGTCGGGTCAATCCCATACCGGGTACGGCAACGGGGGTTACGGCGACTCGGGCTATTCCGGCGGGTACGGCACGACCGACTACACCGCTCACGACGACGGCGCCGTTGCCGCGCGCGACTTCGAGCAGACCGCTCCCGGTGCTGAGCATCGTCGACGCGACTCCCGCCCGTTCGACGCTCCGCGACGTTTCGGGACCGACGTCGACCCCAACGAACTGACCGAAGTGCTCCCGGTGGTTCCGGGTGACGCCCCCATCTCCGGGCGCATCGCCGCCGAGGTCCCGCTCGACGACATCCACGCCGAAGACACAGCCGTCGAGTACGGGGCGGTTGAGTATGGCGCGGTGGAGTATGCGGCCGTCGAGGACGTAAGCGCCGACGAGGTCGAGACGGTCGCTGTCGACGAGGAGCTTGCGGCGCAAGCTGAGGCCGACCAGCAGAACGTTGGCCCAGAAGGATCGGGCACAGAAGGATCGGGCACAGAAGGATTGGGCGCAGCGGGATCGGGCCCAGAATTCGGCCCGGAGGATTTCGGTGCAGAAGAGGTGAGGGCTGACGAGGTCGTCGTCGACGTGGTCGACGAACAGCCGCGGGCGCCCTACACCTCGGGATACGACGAGGAACCCCCTGCAGGATCGACCTCGGCGTCACCGTTCTCCGGCGGGTTCTATGTCCCCACTGCGGAGACGACTCCTTCAGCCGCCGACACCGTCGCGGCGCCGGAGCAGGAGGCCCAGGCTGAGACGGCAACGTCGGCGCCCGAGTCCGGTGACTCCGAAACGGTCGACACCCCTGACTCCGCGGCGGGTCGGCACGAGACCGGCGACGGTGCGCCCGCGAGTACCTACAGCGGTGGCCGACGACGTCGTGAGGACGATGAGGACCACGACGCCGCGCATACCGCTGGACTGCCCGTCGCAGAGCTGCTCAATCAGCTTCGCCAGTCTCCCGGTGGCAGTGGCGGCGGACGTCGTCGTCGCGAGGACTGACTTTCCCCTTCCGTCGACCTGGTCAGAGCCGTCGAGCGTCTCACCCGTGTCGTCGACGATCCGCTTGGGTGACCCGCCTCACAGGCATTGGCCCGACGATGCGTCGAGCGCCTAGCATTGCGGTGCACGTCCGGTACCCACGCTGCAGTTGGGACTGGAACGATCTGGGAGGACACCGGTGACCTCACCGAACGGCGATCCCGCCGTGTCGAATCAGCCACCCCGCGACGCGGGGCGAGCAGGCCATTCCGGATCCTTCTCCGCCGAATTCGCAGGGGTCAGCAATCTGCCGACACCCGCGCGCCTGACTATCGGCATCATTTCGGCGGGACGTGTCGGAACCGCACTCGGCGAGGCACTCGAACGCGCAGGCCACGTGGTTGGAGCGGTCGTGGCCAGGTCGCCGCAGTCTCGACGCCGCGCCGCCCAACGACTTCCCGAATCGCAGATTCTCGATCTTCCCGACGTGGTCGCCCGCTCGGAGCTCCTGATCATCGCCGTACCCGACGACCGCATCTCCGACGTTGTCGCGGAGATCGTGGACAGCGGACGGCTGCGTCCTCGGACGCTCGTCGTACATACGGCGGGCGCGCACGGCGTCGACATCTTGGCGCCCCTCACCGCGCTCGGGGCGCTTCCGCTCGCCATTCATCCCGCGATGACGTTCGTCGGAACCGACGACGACACCGCCCGACTGCCGCAGGCTTGCTTTGGCGTCACCGCTTCCGACGAGGTGGGTCTCGCGATAGCGTCGGCCCTCGTGCTCGAGATGGGCGGTGAGCCTGTCCGGATCGCCGAGGCCGACCGCACGCTCTACCACGCAGCACTCGCGCACGGTGCCAATCATCTCGTCGCACTTGTCAGTGATGCGGTCGTGGCGATGAACGCGGCCATCGAGGGCGGTGCGGGGGAGTCCGGCCGTGACGCGGCAACAGTCGACGGATCTTCGGAACGGTTGGCCGAACGCATTCTCGCGCCGCTTCTGACGGCAGCTCTGCACAATGTGCTCGACCTCGGTCCCTCCGCGCTGACCGGCCCCGTGGCGAGGGGCGACGCGCAGGCCGTCGCAGACCACCTCGACGCTCTCCGAGCACTACCCGGCGGTCATCGACCGGACGCCATCGCCGAGGCGTATCGCATCCTTGCGCGCCGGGCAGCCGCATACACCGACGCACCCGCACCGCTCCTCGACGTATTGGAGCAGTGAGTGAACACCGAACAGATGTCGACAGATGTTGTGATGCACGGCCTTTCGAGCCGTATCGGAGGAGAACGATGACCGCGCCGCTGAGTCCAGACGCCTACGCCCGAGGTGAACTGACGGTGCATCGCGACCCTGCGACGCTGCACCGGGTGAGCCAGGCGTTGCGTCGCGCGGGTAAGCGCGTGGCGTTGGTGCCGACGATGGGTGCGCTCCACGCGGGCCACTTGCAGTTGATCGACGCCGCCAAGAGCGTCGGCAATGTGGTGGTCATCGTGTCGATCTTCGTCAACCCGCTGCAGTTCGGCGAGAGCGAAGACCTCGACGCATACCCGCGGACGTTCGACGACGACGTCGAGCTGTTGCGTTCCGCCGGTGTGGAATTGGTGTTCGCGCCGACCGTCGACGACATGTACCCACTCGGGCCGCGCACCACGATCGTGCCGGGACCGGCAGGGGACATCCTCGACGGCGCCGTGCGCCCGGGGCATTTCGCGGGGATGCTGACCGTGGTGTGCAAACTCCTCAACATCGCGGCACCGCACGCCGCGTTCTTCGGGGAGAAGGACTACCAGCAGTTGGTGTTGATCGCGCAGATGGTCGCCGACCTCAACCTCGACGTCGACATCGTCGGGGTGCCGACGGTGCGCGAGGCTGACGGCCTGGCATTGTCGTCGCGCAACCGCTACCTGACACCGGAGCAGCGTGAGGTCGCGACCACGCTGTCTGCGGCGCTCACCGCGGGAGCTCACGCCGCTCCCGGCGGCAAGGATGCGATTCTCGCTGCCGCACAAGCGGTTTTGGCGACGTCGCCGGACATCGAACTCGACTATCTCGCGCTGCGTGACCGCGCCCTCGGCGAAGCGCCCGACAAGGGCGACGGACGCCTGCTGGTCGCCGCCCGCCTCGGCGCCGCGCGGCTGATCGACAACGTCGGCGTATCGATCGGCATCGAGCCCGAGGACATCGGGAATCCCGATGCGTACTGACCCGCACCGGCTTTCGCTGATCGAGCGCCGTTCCTCGCTGATCGAGCGCCACTCTTCGCTGATCGAGCGTCGTTCCTCGCTGATCGAGCTTGTCGAGATCACTCCCGCGCTGATCGAGCGCCGCCCCGCGCTGATCGAGCGCCGTTCCCCGCTGATCGAGCTAGTCGAGATCACGCCCCCACAGACTCTGCAGCCCGCCCGCAATGCACGCCAACACAGAGGAATGACAGCATGTTTCGCACCATGATGACGTCGAAGATCCACCGGGCGACCGTCACTCAGGCCGATCTGCACTACGTCGGGTCGGTGACCATCGACGCCGACCTGCTCGACGCCGCGGACCTTCTCGAAGGTGAACAGGTCACCATCGTCGACATCACCAACGGCGCCCGTCTCGAGACCTATGCGATCGCGGGCGACCGCGGTACGGGCGTCATCGGGATCAACGGCGCGGCAGCACATCTCGTTCATCCCGGTGATCTGGTGATCATCATCGCCTACGGGATCCTCGACGAAGCGGAAGTGCGGGCCTACAGCCCGCACGTGGTCTTCGTCGACGAGGCCAACCGCGTCGTCGAGAACGGCACAGATCCCGCGCACGCACCAGAAGGATCAGGACTACTCGACCCCCGCCACCCCGAAACTGACTCGGCGCGAACCGACTTCGCAGATTCAACGGTCTAGGTCGTCGATGCTGCTCGCCGTCGAGGTCGGGAACACGAACATCCATCTCGGGGTGTTCGCGGGGTCGGGTGAGCACGCCACCCTGGTGCGGGACTGGCGGATTCACACCGACCCGCACCTGACCGCCGACGAACTCGCGATGGCTATTCGCGGCCTACTCGGCGGCGACATCGAGCAGATCACCGGCGTGGCCGCGTTGTCGACGGTGCCGGCGTTGTTGCGCGAGCTCCGTGTCATGGTCTCGCGCTACTACGACGGCGTCCATCACGTGCTCCTCGAACCGGGTGTGCGCACCGGGGTTCCGCTGCTCGTCGACAATCCCAAAGAGGTCGGCACTGATCGTGTTGCCAATTGTCTTGCCGCGCACCATATCTACGGCGGACCGTGCATCGTCGTCGCATTCGGCACGGCCACAGTTGTCGACGCGGTGTCTGCGAAGGGCGAGTTCCTCGGCGGTGCCATCGCACCCGGAGTGAACCTCGGCGTCGAGGCCCTCGCCGAGCACACGGTCACAGTTCGCCGCGTCGAGCTCATGCCTCCGCGCAGCGTGTTGGGCAAGAACACCGTCGAAGCGTTGCAGTCGGGAATCCTGTACGGATTCGCCGGGCAGGTCGACGGACTCGTCGACCGGGTGCGCGGCACCGTCGACGGCTTCGACGGCCGGGATCTGACAGTCGTGGCCACCGGGTCGCTGGCGCCGCTGATCTTCCCGGAGAGCCGCACGCTCACCACGCACCACTCATATCTGACTCTCGAGGGGCTACGCCTGGTGTCCGAGCGGGCCAAACAGCAGGGCCGTGGGCGCGGGACCCGCTGACCTGGCACGCCCAGCGCGGCGTCGAACTTCTTCTTTTTGCGCGCCGCAAGCACAAAACTCCCGCAGGCCTGGCCCGCGGCGGTGCACTGTGGCAAACTTGTCGCCGTGATCAAGAGCTGTCAGGAGTGTTGTCAGGGCTGAGTCCGCATCATGCGGCCGCCCTTCGTCGACGCCCCCGCTCGTTTCGATCACTCTCGAGGTTTCTCTCATGACCGCATCACCGCTGGTTAACGCACTGGTCCAGGTTCACTCTTTCGCACAGGCGCCGGTCACACAGCCCGTCCCCGACGTTCCGCTCTCGCTTCAGCCCACGGCCTACCGCGCCGCGATCGCTGCAGGAGCAGTGCCGGTCGACATCCGCAGTCACCGCAAGCGCAGGCTCGACGGCGCGCTGCTCGGTGCGCTGGCGGTCGACGCCGCGGAAGCGCTCGACCTGCTGACCCCCGGCTCACCGACCTCGCTGCGCACGGCAACCGCCGATCGGCGCTGGGTCGTCGTGAGCGACGACGGCCACGAGGCCGAGTGGCTGGCCTGGCATCTGCAGGCACGCGGTGTCAGTGGTGCTGTGTTCGTCGTCGGCGGGTTCCGCGGCCTGCGTCGCGACGGCATCAACGGCCAGATCAGCGCGGGCGAACTGGCGGTCTTCTCCGCGCACTGAGGGTCCGTCTCCTGTGGGAATCGGCCATCCGGCGTCATTTCGGCCATGCTTTCACGCCACTTGCCGAACCATCGTGTGACCTGGATAACATGGCCAGGTGCGGCGTGGCAGTGCGGTTTCATCGCGTCTTTCGTCGCGAGCACTGGAGGACGTGGGAGTAGACATGGCACGTGGGGCGTCGGGGCGGCCGTCGGCTCCTGATCCGATCGCCTTCACCACCGCTGGGCTCGGTGTCGAATCCGCGGCCCGGTGGGAGGAGTTCACCAGCAGTACCTTTCTGCCGCTGCACGCCAAAGTCCTCGGTGACGAGCGACTCGATGCAACGGGAACGGTGGCCGAGGTCGGCTCGCTGCGTGTCATGTCGTTGCGAATGGGGTCCCACATCGTCGAGATGTCGGGCAGATTTGTATCCGACGATGGTGTGCCCGCCACGCTGATCACGATCACCCTCAAAGGCCATACTTTCCTGTTCACCGACGGCCAGACCCACTTCGCCACGGTCGATCGGTTGTTGGTCACGAGCCTCGAGCGCCCGTTCGTCAGTGGCTTCGGCGAGGACACCGAAGCTCTGGCCGTCGTCGTTCCGACGCCACTTCTGCAACGATCGACGGGTGTGCCAATCGGATTCACTCCGCGGGTCATCGACATCGGCAACAACTTCGCCGGTGCCGCTTTGAGAACGCGATTGATTGCTGCGACGAGCGATCAGGCGGCCGAGTCGCTCGCGGAGGACGACCTGGTGGAGCTCATCTCCGCTGTCCTCTCCCCGCGACCGGAGCCAGCCGTTCACAATCATTTTGACCGAGCACGTGACTACATCGCGGCCAATCTGTCCGATCCAGGTCTGACCGCACCACACGTGGCACGTGCTGTCGGGATCAGTGAACGGCACCTGTCCCGGATCTTCGCCGAGGCGCACACCAGCGTGCCCAAATATGTTCGTGAGCAACGTCTTCTACGCTCCAGGGGGATGTTGCTCCAAGCCGCCGACGGTTTGACCGTGGCCCACATCGCGGTTCGCTGCGGTTTCGGCTCGGTCGGCAACTTCTCGCGCACGTACCACGCCAGGTTCGGGAACAGGCCCGACGACATACTGCGCGACAACGCACTTCGCCGTGCACTTCGGGGCGATGGGTGAACGAGCAAGTCGTGGAACGGCTTTGGAATTCGGTCAACGCCCTCCGGTGATCAGACATCGCGGCTGATTTCGGCCAACCTCGCCGCATCTCCTTTCATTACCGATGTGCGCCGCATCACACTCGAGAACAGAAGCGAGCCGCCACCGTCACTGGTGTCGGCCGTGGGTCTCAATCAGAGGAGTGTCGATGACCGTCATTGATTCCACCAAAACGTCTGTGCGGAAGCAGATCCCGGTCCCCGAGCCAGGACTGACCGTTGACGACTTCTTGGCTCGTGCGCGTGGGTTGAGGGACAGGCTGCGCGAGGAGCAAGCCGAAACCGAGCGACGCACCCGCTACTCGCCGGAGCTGCACGAGGAGTTCAGGCGGCTCGGCTTCTACCGCATGCTGCAGCCGGCTGCTCTGGGCGGCTACGAACTGTCGATTCAAGACTTCCTGCGCGTCGTCGTCGAAATCGGTCGCGGATGTCCTTCGACAGCATGGTGTTTGTGCCTGGGCTCGGCCCATGTGGTCAACCTTGCCGGGCTGTTCGATGCCGACGTTCAAGCCGAGGCCATGGGCGCCGACGGACATTTCATCGCGCCCTCCCGCGTGGTGCCCTCGGTGACCGCGACGCCGGTGGACGGTGGTTGGGAACTCAACGGGCTCTGGGACTATTGCTCAGGCGTGCCCTACTCGACACACGTTTTCAATGCGGTGATGATCATGCCCGCCGACGGCGGTCGTCCCCATCCGGGGCTGGCGCTGGTACCGCGCGACAAGTACGAGGTCCTCGACGACTGGGGCACGTTGATCGGCCTCAAGGGCAGCGGTTCCAACTCGGTCAAGGTCGACCACTGCGTCGTCGACCACGGATACGTCCTCGACATCGATATCAACGCCATTCGTCCGGATCAGACCTATGGGCTTGAGCTGTATGGCAATCCGATGTACATCGGGCCGATCCAGCCGTTCTTCTTCGCCGAATTGCTCGCCGTCGCATTGGGAATGACCAAGGCGATGTTCGACGAGTTCGCGGCGACGATGCCGGTGAAGAAGACGATGTGGCCACCGATGGCTGTCCGCGCAGAGGACTCGTTCTATCGGCAGTGGTACGGCGAGGCAACCACCCTGATCGATCAGGCTGAAGCCTGCCTGCTCAGCGTCACCGCCTCCTACACCCAACTGTGCGCCGAGTCGGCGGCGACCGGCAGGCCGGTCACCATTGCCGAGAATCAGCGCTTGGTCTCGCTGGCCATCCAGGCTGGCAAGGTGCTCACCGAAGCGATGGATCTGATGGCTCGTGTGACTGGGTCCAGCGCGATGAAGGATGGCACACGCACACAACGTTATTGGCGAGACTTCACCATGTACCGCAGCCACGTCGCGCAGACCATTCGCGAAGCCACCGCCAGCGGATACGCCGTTGCCGCGCTCGCAGAGGCGAACGCCTGATGCGCGCGGCACTCTGGCACGGAAACGGCCGCCACGTCGAGGTCGACGATGTGAACCTGCCCGCTCCCGGCCCGCACGAAGTGGTTGTCGACACCACCGCGGTGGTCGCCTGCATCACCGACGTCATCGCCTTCGACAATCCCCCGTTCCCGCCCGGCGCACACATCCCGCAGATTCCCGGTCACGGTGGTGTGGGCATCGTGTCTGCCGTGGGCTCCGACGTCAGTCGGGTACGCGTGGGCGACACCGTGCTCGCATCGGCCAATCCGTGGTGTGGTGTCTGCTACGCATGTCTACGCGATCGGCCGGACATGTGCGGCGAGCTGACCTTTCTCGGGCCCGAGATCGAGCTCGCCAGAACGGGTTCCACGGTCGCGCACTCCTACCTCGGGTCCTACGCCGAACAGATGCTGACCAGGGAAATCCAGGTGGTACCGCTGACCACAGGTCTATCCCATCAGGCGCTGGCCGTCCTTGCCGACGGCGGTGCAGGTGGCGTAGGCGGAGCGTTCAACGTCGCGCCGGTCACCGCGGGAGCCAGCGTCGCGGTCGTCGGGTGTGGCATGACGGGGCTCGCATACCTGCAGAGCGCGCGTGTTCTCGGAGCAGAAACGATCATCGCCATCGATCCGCTGGCGCACCGTCGGGAAATTGCCGAAAAGTTCGGCGCCACACACACCTTCGACGCCAATGATCCCGACCTCGTCGAGAAGGTCAAAGAGGTGGCCGGCAGCTATCCGGCTCTCTTCGGCGACAAGCGCGGCGTCGAGTTCGCTTTCGAGGCCTCGGGTGAGGCGACCGCGATGGGTACCGCCATGGCGATCACGCGCCCGACGGGTCACGTCGTCCTCGCCAGCGTCACCAAGGACTTCCTCACTGCGACACTGCCGATCAGCGCGTTCGACGCAGCGATGAACGGCAAACAGATTCACGGCTGCCAGTGGGGACAGACCAACCTGTTGCGTGACATCCCGGTGTGGACGAGGCTTCTCGAACGCGGTGAATTGGACTTCGATTCAATGGTTTCGACCACCGTGGGCCTCGACGCCATCGACGGCGTCCTCAATCAGGTGGCCGCCTGCGAGGTCGTCGCAGCTGTTGTGGAGCCGCGACGATGACCGCACTCGACATCAGGGCAGATGCCGCTCGCCCAACTCGCGACCCGTTCGATTCGGATCTGTTCCGCGACGTTCTCGGGCGATTCTGTTCCGGCGTCGTGGTGATCACCGCGTCCAGGAGCGGCGAGAACGTCGGCATGACCTGCCAGTCATTCATGAGCATGTCGCTGGACCCACCGCTGGTGGCTTTCGCGCCTGCGGCCACGTCGTCGACCTATCCCGCGATCCGGGATAGCGGGTCGTTCGCGGTGAACGTGCTGTCCAGCACGCAATCGGCGACCGCGCTGGGTTTCGCACGCCGCGGCATCGACCGATTCGCGCTTGCGCCATGGCATCTCGGTGAAACCGGCGCACCGCTGCTCGACGACGCGGTCGCCCACATCGAGTGCGAGCTATACGCCGAGCACATCGTCGGTGACCACTTCCTATCCGTGGGACGGGTAGTTGCCCTTGACGGCCATCCCGACGCCGAGCCGTTGCTGTTCTTCCGCAGTGCTTTCGGCGCCTGGAGCGCCACATCACACAGCGCCACACCAAAACAGGAGTCGTCATGAGTGTTTCCGTCACCGACCCCGCCGCCGACGAATCGGCAGGCCCATCACGCACGGTGCGCGCCGCGGTCGCCGCCACCATCGGCGCGCCATTGAATGTCGAGGAGGTGGAGATCGGCGCACCGGCCGCAGGCGAACTCCGGATCGACCTGGCCGCGAGCGGTATCTGCCACACCGATCTCAGCGCGCGCGACGGACAGTTTCCGGCACAGTTCCCGATCGTCCTCGGCCATGAGGGAACCGGATCCGTCACAGCGGTGGGTGAGGGAGTCGACGATGTGCGTATCGGTGATCGGGTGGTGCTGACCATTGATCACTGCGGACATTGCCGAAGCTGCGACCGCGGTCGGTACTGGGCGTGCGCCAACGCCTTCGGGATGAACATCGCAGGCGGTCGACCCGACGGCACAACGGCGTTCTCTCTGGACGGCAGCCCGATCCACTCGCACTGGTTCGGTCAATCCTCTTTTGCTGCAACGATTCTTGCGCCCCGCTCGACTGCGGTCGTCGTCGCCGATGACGTGCCGGCAGAGGTCGCGGCGCCGCTGGGATGCGGCATCATCACCGGCGCCGGGCCGGTCCTTCATCCCCAGACCACCCGCCCGATGGACAGCCTGGCGGTATTCGGCTTGGGCACCGTCGGTCTCGGAGCCGTGATGGCGGCCCGGATTCGTGGCATCGACCGGGTGATCGGTGTGGACCCGGTCGCCTCGCGGCGCGAGCTGGCCCTCGAGCTCGGTGCCACCGACGTCGTCGATCCGTCGGCATCGGATTCCGTCGAAGAGATTCAGCGCATCACCGGTGGCGGCGCCGACCAGACGCTCGAAACCAGCGGTGCGGCAGGAGTTCTCGACGTCGCGATGGCGGCGACGATCACCGGAGGACACTGCGGTGTGATCGGCGCGCCGCCACCGGGCACCGCGTTCACGACCGATGTCACCATGTTCATCGCCCGCAATATCTCCATCTCCGGTGTGGCGATCGGCGACTGCGACGCGAACCAGGTGATACCCGAACTCGTCGACCATTGGCGCAACGGTGATCTGCCGGTGGAACGACTGGTCACCACCTTCGATATGGACGCGATCAACGATGCGATCGCCGCGGCCAAGAGCGGCCGAGTCATCAAGCCGGTCATCGTGTTCTGACGGATTTCGTCTCAGCTCACCACAACTCATCTCTCGCCAGTGCCTCTCGGGACACGAGCGACAAACAACGTAGACGACCGGCCGGACCGGTCGTGGAAAGGTGGCCACCAATGCCCGCATTCGACGACGGCATGGCCCAGACCGAGATACCCACCGGCCAGGTGGTCGAAACCGATGTGCTCGTCGTCGGATCCGGACCGTCCGGGGCGGCCGCGTCGCTGATGCTCAGCGAACTCGGCATCGACAACATCATGATCACCAAGTACCGCTGGACGGCCAACACGCCGCGTGCGCACATCACCAATCAGCGTGCGATGGAGGTCTTTCGAGACCTGGGCATCGAGGACCAGGTATTGGTCGACGCCACCGCGCACGACCTCGTCGGCGACACTGTGTTTTGCACATCAATCGCCGGCGAGGAGATCGGCAGAATCCGCACCTGGGGCACCCGTCCCGACCGGGAGGCCGACTACCAGCTCGCTTCGCCATGCCTGACGGTGGATATCCCGCAGACCTACCTCGAGCCGATTCTGGTGCGCAACGCCACGATTCGCGGTACGCAGGCCAGGTTCTCCACCGAGTACCTCTCGCACACCCAGGACGACGACGGGGTGACCGTCGAAGTCCTCGACCGACTCACCGCCTACCGTTACCGCATACGCGCCAAGTACTTGATCGGGGCCGACGGCGCCCGCTCGCAGATCGCCGCCGACATCGACCTGCCGTTCGAGGGGGCGATGGACATCGCCGGGTCGATGAACATCACCTTCACCGCCGACATCGCCGCCCTCGTCGACCACCGCCCGAGTGTCCTCTACTGGGTCATCCAGCCCGGCTCCAACGTCGGCGGCATCGGCACCGGACTGGTCCGGATGGTCCGGCCGTGGAACGAGTGGCTGATCGTATGGGGCTACGACATCAACCAGCCGCCACCGGTTCTCGACGATGCCGCCGCCACCCAGATTGTCCGCGACCTACTCGGCATGCCGGATCTGGAACCGGAGATCACCGGCTACAGCCTCTGGGGCGTCAACGAAATGTATGCGACGAATTTGCAGCGCGGACGGGTGTTCTGCGTGGGCGACGCCGTGCACCGCCATCCGCCCAGCAACGGACTGGGGTCCAACACCAGCATCCAGGACTCCTACAACCTGGTGTGGAAGATCGCCGCCGTGCTGTCCGGTCAGGCCGGGCAGGGACTGCTCGACACCTACACCGCTGAACGGGCGCCGGTCGCCAAACGCATTGTCACACGGGCGAATCGGTCGGCGCGAGAGTTCGCAGACATCTTCACTGCACTCGATATCGAGGGACTGACCGACCCGGCAGAGATGGCTGCGGCCATGAACCGTCGCAAGGAGAACACCCCAGAAGGTGCAGCGATGCGCGCCGCACTGGTCGACGCCATGGAGACCAAGAACTACGAGTTCAACGCTCACGGAGTGGAACTCGGTCAGTTCTATCAGTCCGACGCGGTCATCTCCGATGGAACGTCGCCACCACCGAGCCTCGATCCGGATCTTTATCACGTCATGTCGACCAGCCCTGGTGCCCACCTGCCGCACGCTTGGGTCGGAGATCAGAACACCAAGCTCGCCACGATGGATCTTGCACCCTACCGTCGCTGGACCCTGATCACCGGCGTGGCAGGCGAGCAGTGGGAGGAGGCTGCCGCGAAGGTGTCGGCGACCATGGGAATCCCGTTGGAGGCCATCGTGATCGGGCCCGGACGCGAGGTGACCGACCTCTACTTCGACTGGGCCAGGCTGCGCGAAGTCGGCGAGGCCGGTGCGCTGCTGATCCGGCCGGACAAACACGTGGCCTGGCGGTCACAAGACCTGCCGACCGATCCGGAGGCCGCGCTGCGTGCTGCCATGACCCAATTGCTGTGCCGCACATGACGATGAGTTTCGTGCACGTCAGCAACCCTCAGCGAGTGGTGTTCGCTCCCGACGATGCAGCCCGTGCGGTGTCAGACGAAGTGGAACGGCTCGGGGTCCGACGATTGATGCTGATCGGCTCATCCGGCGGGCACGCTGACAGGCTCGCCGAGGGCCTGCCGGTCGCGATTCGGCAGCATGAGGTCACCATGCATGTGCCCGTCGAACTCGCCGACACCGCACGAGAGCGCGCCAAGATCGCCGATGTCGATGCGGTGATGAGTGTCGGCGGCGGGTCGGCAATCGGGCTGGCCAAAGCGGTGGCGCTGACCACCGGGCTGCCGATCATCGCGGTGCCCACCTCCTTCGCCGGATCGGAGGCCACCGATATGTGGGGGATGACGCAGAACGCTACGAAGAGCACCGGCGTCGACCCGAGGGTGCTGCCGCGCGCGGTGATCTACGACGCGACGTTGACCGCGTCGATGCCGTCGGACATGGCGGTGGCCAGCGGGCTGAACGCACTGGCCCACGGGGTGGATTCGATGTGGGCGCCGCGGTCGGATCCGATCGATCAGGCGCTGGCCGAGGAGGCCATCCGGTCACTGGCGTGTGGACTGGGGGACATCGTCGACGATCCCGGCGCTCTCTGCGGACGGGAGCGCACCCTGTACGGCGCATATCTGGCCGCGGTCGCGTTCGCATCGGCGGGTTCCGGGCTGCACCACAAGGTCTGCCACGTCTTGGGCGGCATGTTCAACCTGCCCCACGCGCAGACCCATGCCGTGGTGCTGCCGCACGTCGTGGCGCTCAACGCACCCGCCGACGATGCCGCAAATACCCGCATCTCCAGAGCGCTGGGTTCGTCCACAGCCAACGACGGACTTGCCAACCTCTACCAGCGGTTGGATGCGCCGCGCTCACTGGCCGAACTCGGTATGCCCGAAGCCGGAATCGAACATGCTGCGCTCGCCATCCTCGGCGTCATGCCCGACGGCAACCCGGTCGAGCTGACCGAAGTCAACCTCGCGGCGCTGCTTCGCCGCGCATGGAAAGGAACACCGATCACATGAGCACCACCGACTCCACTGTGGACCGTGCCGTCGACTCGGTCGACGAGCAGCAGCGACGCGAAGCGCAACTCATCGCCGACGTCGTGGCCTCCTTCGAACACTGTGCCGATCCGAGGCTGCGGGAGTTGATGATCGGCATTGTCGAACACGTGCACGCTTTCATCCGGGAAACCCGCCTCACCGAGGCCGAATGGAGCACCGCCATCGACTTCCTCACCCGCGCCGGACACATCACCGATGACCGTCGTCAGGAGTTCATCCTGCTCTCCGACGTATTGGGCGCGTCGATGCAAACGATCGCCGTGAACAACGCCGCCTACGGCGACGCGACCGAGGCGACGGTGTTCGGGCCGTTCTTCGTCGACGACTCGCCGCGGATACCCGACGGCGGCGACATCGCGGCCGGTGCGTCGGGTCAGCCGTGCTGGGTTGAGGGGACCGTTCGCGATCACCTCGGGAACGCGCTCGACGGCGCGCGGGTGGAGGTATGGGAGGCCGACGAGGACGGCTTCTACGACGTGCAGTACGACGATGATCGGGTCGCCGGTCGCGCGCATCTCTTCACCGGCGCGGATGGGTCGTACCGGTTCTGGGGCGTGACACCCACCCCGTATCCGATCCCGGCCGACGGTCCGGTCGGTGAGATGCTCGCCGCGGTCGGTCGGTCCCCGATGCGGGCATCTCACCTGCACTTCATGGTGTCGCACGAGGGATGCCGCACGCTCGTGACGCACATCTTTGTTCGCGGCGATCGGCTGCTGGGCTCCGATTCGGTGTTCGGAGTGAAAGACTCCCTCGTGCACGATTTCGTCGAACAGCCCGCTGGGACGCCGACACCCGACGGCAGGGTGGTGACCGGTAGCTGGTCGCGCACTCGATTCGACATCGTGTTGGCGCCGACCGGCGTGTGACCGCAGCGCCGGGCGGCGTCGGTCCCGCACCGGCGGGAAAAGCCGATCCGATAGGGTTCGGGAGTGAGTGATCACCCCTCGACCACCGAAAACGACGACCAGACGCCCGAGCAACTGCGTATCCGTCGGGAGAAGCGCGACCGCATCCTCGACGAGGGACGCGAGGCCTATCCGGTGTCGATCGGCCGTACGCACAGCCTCGCCGAGATCCGCGAGGCACACCCCGAACTCGAAGCGGGCACCGAGACGGGCACGATTGTCGGCGTCGCCGGACGTGTGATCTTCCTGCGCAACAAGGGCAAGCTGTGCTTCGCCACGCTGCAGGAGGGCGACGGTACGCAGCTCCAGGCCATGATCAGTTTCAACGGGGTCGGCGAGGAGTCGCTCGCGCGATGGAAGTCCGACGTCGACCTCGGCGACATCGTCTACGTCCACGGTGAGGTCATCAGCTCGCGCACCGGCGAACTGTCGGTGATGGCCGACGACTGGGCGATGGCGTCGAAGTCGTTGCGCCCGTTGCCGGTTGCGCACAAGGAGATGAACGAGGAGACGCGCGTCCGTCAGCGCTACGTCGACCTCATCATGCGTCCGGAAGCACGTGAGACTGCGCGGACCCGTATCTCGGTGATCGCCGAGCTGCGCAAGGCACTCGTCACCCGAGGATTCCTCGAGGTCGAGACCCCGATGCTGCAGACGCTGCACGGCGGCGCGGCGGCACGTCCGTTCGTGACCCATTCCAACGCCTTCGACATCGACCTCTACCTGCGTATCGCGCCAGAACTGTTCCTCAAGCGGGCAGTGGTCGGCGGAATCGAGCGCGTCTTCGAGATCAACCGCAACTTCCGCAACGAGGGCGCCGACTCCACCCATTCGCCCGAATTCGCGATGCTCGAGACCTACCAGGCCTACGGCACCTACGACGACGCCGCGACGATGACTCGCGAGATCATCCAGGAGGTGGCACTCGGCGCAATCGGCACGCTCACGCCGGAAATGCCCGACGGCACCACCTACGACCTCTCCGGCGAGTGGACCTCGTTGGAGATGTACCCGTCGCTCTCCGAGGCGCTCGGCCAGGAGATCGTGCCCGACGGCGGGCCGGAACATCCCGGGACCAGCGTCGACGAGCTGCTCGCCATCGCCGCCCGCGTCGGCCTCGAGGTGCCCAAGGACAAGGGTTACGGTCACGGCAAGCTCGTCGAGGAACTGTGGGAGCACATGGTGGGCGAGAAGCTCTCGCAGCCCGTCTTTGTGCGCGATTTCCCCGTCGAGACGTCGCCGCTGGTGCGCGCACACCGCAGCGTGCCGGGCGTCGTCGAGAAGTGGGACCTCTACGTCCGCGGCTTCGAGCTGGCCACCGGCTACTCCGAGCTCGTCGACCCGGTCATCCAGCGCGAGCGCTTCGTCGACCAGGCACGCCTCGCTGCCGCCGGCGACGACGAGGCCATGCGACTCGACGAGGAGTTCCTCGCCGCGATGGAGTACGGCATGCCCCCGACGGCGGGCACCGGCATGGGCATCGACCGTCTGCTGATGGCGCTGACCGGCTTGGGCATCCGCGAAACGATCCTGTTCCCACTGGTCAAGCCGCTGCGCGACTGAGCTGCCAGACGCCGTCCTCAGCCGCGATCAGCACCCAGCCCGCTCGCGGCGACCACGGATTCGACGTCGCCCGACGCCTCGACGCGCCGCCAGCGCTCGTCGGGCAGTTCGAGCGTCTCACTCTGCCTGCGCGCGACGGCGGCGTCGGCGTCCGAGGCGTCGAGTCCGCGATGTTCGATACGTGAAATGCGCTCGGCCTCAGGTAGTTTTAGCCAGATTCCGGTGAAGTCGACGCCCGCGCGCTCGGCTGCGTCGGCTATTGCCGAGGACTGACTTCTTCGGCCGAACACGGCGTCGGCGATGACGCTCATTCCGCCGCGCAGGTCTGCTTCGGCGAGCCGGAACAGCTCGGTGTACACCGCTGCCCGAGCGGCGTCGGTGTAGGCCGACCGCGGGAGCCTGTCCCCGATGCCCACTCCCGCAAGACGTTTGCGCAGCACGTCGGTGCGTAGGATTCGGGCGCCCGGAGCAGGGTCGAGACTGCCTCCGACCGCCCGCGCTATCGTCGACTTCCCGGTACCGGAGCCGCCGCCAATCGCGACAACTTGCGGGAGTGAAGAATCGGTGAAACCCAGTGCAAGCGCCAGGTATTCGTGTGCGCGCTCGACGTCCTGTTCGGCTGCCGCGACGTGTGCGCGCACGGTGGCACGTACCGCGAGCAGTACCGGCAGCAGGCGGAACGCCTCCTCGTCGTCGATAGAACCATCGAACGTCGCATGATCGAAGTAGGTGTTGACGACGACGTTGGCTTCGTGGCGTAGCCGGCGCGCCCACAGGTCCATCACGAGGAACGCGAGATCGTAGAGCACGTCGGTCGTGGCAAGCTCCGCGTCGAACTCCAAGCAGTCGAACGGAATCGGCTCGCCGTCGATGATCGCGACATTCCCGAGATGCAGGTCGCCGTGACAGTGGCGAACGCGTCCGCCGCGTACCCGATCGTCGAGAAGGTCGCGATGCTCGGTGATGAGTGCAGTGATTCGGTCGGTGAGTTCCTGTGCCACAACGGGTTCGATGATCTCCGGGAATGCCGCCATGCTCGCGAGGTTTCCGTCGACGACCTCCTGCAATCGTTGCGCACCATGGGAATCCGCACTGATCTCAGATCCCTGATGCAGTTCGACGACGCGCATCGCGAGGCGCTGCAGCAGGTCGTCGTCGAGGCCACCTGGATGTGCGTAGTTGACCATCAGTGCGTCGTCGTCGAAGCGTGTCATCTCCAAGACGTGATCGACGATCTCGCCCGCGCCGTCGAACGAGAGCGAACCGTCCGCGGCGCGTCGGATCGCGTGGACCGCGATGTAGAGATCGGGAGCGAAGCGCCGATTGAGTCGGAGTTCGGCGTCGAGGGCAGCTCGACGCAGCTGTGGCGTACTGAAGTCGAAGTAGCGCAACCGAACCGGCCGTTTGAACTTCCAGGCGCGGTCATCGTTGAGCACGATCACCGCGCCGTGCGTGACGATGCTTCTGGTCGGGGAGTCCGGGTCGAGGGCGCCGACCTGTGCCAGCAGGTCCTCGGCTCGTGCCGTGTCGTTCATGAGTCCGTACCGGATTCGGCCACGGCGCGACGGTATTCGCCTGGAGGCATGCCGAGGGTCTGCCGGAAGTCGGCGGAGAAGTGCGCCTGATCGGTGTATGCGAGGTCGGCGGCGACGTCGGCGAGGGTGATCGTCGGGTCGTCGCGCAGTCGTTCCGCGGCCTCCTGCAATCGGTATCGGCGGATGACCGCCAATGGGGAGAGGCCGATGTGGCGGTCGGCGATGCGCTGCAGTGTGCGTATCGACATCGACATCTCGCGTGCGAGGTCGTCGACGCGGACGATGCTGCGATCCGCTGCGATCAGGTCTTGCATCTCGTTCGCGAGCAGCGCCGACTCCTGGGGCGGCGTCGCGTGTTCACGCAGCCACGACGCGAAGTGTGACGCGGCGTCGGAGACGTCGGGTTCCTCGACAGTCATTGTTGCAGTGATCGATTCGAACAGATCGGGCGCGCGGAAGGGTTGCGCGGCGTCGCGCAGAGATCGTGGCGAAACGTCGAGCGCGGCAGCGCCCGCGGGTCGCAGCAATGCCCCGACGGCCCAGCCGGAGCCAGTCAGATCGCGGTGCGTGCGCTGAGTCGACGGACCGACGATCAGCACCCCATCAGGTTCGACGACGAGGTTGCACGCGGGGAACGGCAGAATGTTCTGCCGCGACGTCCGGCCGGGCGCGAGGCTCCACTGGGGTATCCAGAACCACGAGACCATCGACGAGAGGTCGTCGGGCGCGACGACGCGGTCGAAGGTGGGCAGGCGAGCGGGGTAGAGCACACCGCGGGTGTCTGCGGTGTCCGTGACCGGGGTGTCTGGGGCGCGGGTGTCTGGGGCGCCGGAGTGGTCGGCTCCGCTGACGGGCATGCGTCCACGATAGTCGTCGCAAATCTACAAGCCGCGCACCGCACACGATCCCTAGCGTGAAACGCATGACAACACAGCAGAACACCACCGAGCCGACGACCGGCGTCACCGGCGACCACACCACCGACGGCATCCCGCACGGCCTGACGAGTCTCACCCCGTTCATCGCCGTGTCGAATGCCAAGCAGGCAATCGAGTTCTACACCAGTGTCTTCGGGGCGAGACTGGTCGATGCCACGGAGTTCAGCGGCGTGGTCGTGCACGCCGACCTCGACTTCGGCACCGGCCACCTGCAACTCGGCGAGCCCAACGAGGAGTACGGCCTGATCGCCGCGCCCGACGGGCCTGCCGCGTGCTACTCGTTGGGCTTTTACTGCCCCAGCGCCGACGAGGTGGTTGCCAAGGCCGAAGCCGCCGGCGCGACGGTCCGTGAGCCCCTCACGACCTTCGTCTCGGGCGACCGGTTCGCGTCGATCCTCGATCCGTTCGGGGTGCGATGGTCGGTGATGACTCGCGTCGAGGATCTCTCCGAAGAGCAGAGCGCCCAGCGCGTCGCCGAATGGGCTGCATCGCAGTCCGATTCGTGAACGGGTTGGAGTTCAGCGCAGTTCGCGTTTGAGTATCTTGCCCGACGCGTTGCGGGGAAACGCGTCGACGAACACCACGGATCGGGGAACCTTGAAGTTCGCGAGATGTGTTCGCGCATAGGAGAGTACGTCGTTCTCGGTGAGGTGGGTGGCGTCGTGGATGGTCACGTAGGCGCGCCCCACCTCGCCGAGTCGGTCGTCGGGAACTCCGACCACAGCGGTTTCGGTGACTCCGTCGAGTCGTGCGAGCGTCTGTTCGACCTCGGCGGGGTACACGTTGAACCCTCCACAGATGAACATGTCCTTGAGCCGGTCGGTGATCCGGAGATTCCCCCGCTCGTCGATCACACCCACGTCGCCGGTGTGTAACCACCCGTCGGCGTCGATGGTCGCTTCGGTCGCCGCGGGATCGTCGAGGTAGCCACGCATGACCATCGCGCCACGGGTGAGCACCTCACCCTGGTCCGACAGCCCGATCTCCATGCCGTCGAAGGCTCTGCCGCACGTTGTCGCGACCGTGACGTCGTCGTCAGCGGGGGTGCACGTGGTGATGAAGCCGCTGGATTCGGTTTGGCCGTAGGCGGTGATCACCGTGTCGACGCCGAGGTCGCGCTGGATACGCTCGATCAGCACCACCGGCACGATGGCCGCGCCGGTCACCACCAGGCGAAGTGACGACAGGTCGTGGGCTGCGCGCGCGGGGTCGTCGAGGATGGTCTGGAAGATGGTCGGCGCACCCGGAAAGACTGTCGCACGCTCTGATTCGACGAGCCGCATGGCCTCGGTGGGGGAGTAGACCGCGAGCGGAATCATCGTCGTCCCGAAGAGAATCGACGGCAGAATTCCCGCCTTGTATCCAAACGTGTGGAAGTACGGGTTCACCATCAAGTAGCGGTCTGATGGACTCAGGAGTCCGTTGGCTCCCCACGCCCGCGCGCCCGCGATGGTCTGCTGGTGCTCGGCCAGAACGCCTTTCGACTTCCCGGTGGTCCCTGAGGTGAACAGAATGTCGGAGATATCCTCTGGCGCAACAGCATCTGCTCGACGATCCGCTTCAGTGCGCGTCTCGTCGGTGGCACGCGCGACGAAGTCCGACCAGCCGACGCTGCCCTCGGGTGCTGGCGCCGACCCGTTGAGCGGTACCCGCACCACGAGATCGGGCAGCGAGCTGCGATGCTCGGCAAGCAGTTCCGCCGCATGGTCGACGCCGAGGAACTCACCCGACACCACCACCGCCGACACCTGAGCTCTCTCGATCACGTCGACGGCCTCGGTCGCCGTGTAGCGGGTGTTGAGGGGGACCAGCACCCCGCCCGCGTACTGGATGCCCAATGCGGCGATCGGCCAGTGATAGCTGTTGGGCGACCAGATGGCCACCCTGTCACCGACCTCGAAACCTGATGCGACAAGCGCCGCGGCGAACTCACGGACCCGCTCGAGCAGCTCCGCGTATGTCAGCTCGACGCTCTCGTCCCCCTCACCCCACTGGCGGTCGACGATCGCCTGCTGCGCCGGCCAGGTCCGCGCCGCCCGGATCAGTGCCGCGGGCGTCGACTGGGCGCTCTGTCCCGTCGACTGGGCGCTCCCTTCCACCGACTGGGCGCTCCCTCCCGTCGACTGTGCGCTCTGTTCGACCGACTGGGCGCTCTGTCCCGTCGACTGGGCGTCGCCGTTGGTGACTATCGACTCCATGGCCATAACCTAACAAATGCTTGGTAGGTTATGCTAGCGATCATGACGTCGATCAACCTTGCCGATCGTGCCGTCGACCTGGGCGAATGGGCGCGAAGCACGCCCGACGCGACCGGAGAGTTCACGCGAGCGGTGCGCGAGTGGCTGGCGCAGAATCTCGTCGACGACTTCGCCTCGCTCAAGGGTCGGGGTGGGCCGGGGAGCGAGCACGAGTTCTTCTCCGAGCGTCTGGCGTGGGATCGCCACCTCGCGGCGTCCGGCTGGACATGCCTCGGTTGGCCCACGCGGTATGGGGGCCGTGGCGCGACACTCGAGCAGCGAATCATCTTCCATCAGGAGTATGCGCGCGCGAACGCGCCTGCGAGGGTGAATCACCTCGGTGAGGAACTGCTCGGCCCGACGCTGATCGAGTTCGGTACGGAAGAGCAGAAGCAGCGCTTCCTTCCCGGCATCGTCGACGTCACCGAGCTGTGGGCCCAGGGCTATTCCGAACCCGGGGCGGGCTCCGATCTCGCGGGCGTCTCCACGACGGCCCGACTTTCCGACGACGGCGCGCGCTGGCATGTCAACGGACAGAAGATCTGGACGTCGCTCGCGCACGTGGCGCAATGGGTGTTCGTGCTGGCGCGTACCGAAGTGGGCTCGTCGCGCCACAAGGGACTCGGCTTCCTGTTGGTCCCGATCGACCAGCCCGGCGTCACGGTGCGGCCGATCCAGCAACTGACCGGAACATCGGAATTCAACGAGGTCTTCTTCGACGACGCGACCACCGACGCCGGCCTCATCGTCGGAGAGTCCGGCGACGGTTGGCGGGTCGCGATGGGGCTGCTGCAGTTTGAGCGAGGTGTCTCGACGCTGGGGCAGCAGGTGGGATTCGCGCGGGAACTCGACGCGATCACCGAGATGGCAAGAGCCAACGGAGCTCTCGAGAATCCGGAGATAGCCGCACGCCTCGTTCGCGCCCGCATCCGGCTGAGCGCGATGCGTGCCAATGCGCAACGGACACTCGACGACGACGCGACAGTTTCCGGGGGGACCTGGGGTGCGGCCGCCGCTGCGGGGACAGCCTCGGTGGCAAAGCTGTTGTGGGCCAACTGGCATCGAGACCTCGGCGAGCTCGCAATGGCGGTGGCGGGCCCGGCGTCGTTGATCGGGCCCAGCGAGACCGTCGAGGGCCACCTCAACGACATTCACGACCCGGAGAATGTCGAACTCGACGAGTGGCAACGCCTGTTCCTCTTCACCCGCGCCGACACCATCTACGGCGGCTCGAACGAGGTGCAGCGCAACATCATTGCCGAGCGCGTACTCGGCCTACCCCGCGAGGCACGAGCTTGAAGAGGTACAGCGAGGCACGAGCATGACTCAAACAAAGCCAGGCACAACCGCGGAACCACTACGAGAGGTGTGGACACGATGACGCAAACGACGTCGAGTCAGGTCGATGGTGAGAGGTCGCCGTTGGCAACGCCTCCGGAGGAGACGCCGGGCCACGGATTGTTGTTGGGACGCAAGGTGGTCGTGACCGCGGCGGCAGGTACGGGTATCGGATTCGCGACGGCGCGGCGTGCGCTGCTAGAGGGCGCCGACGTCGTGCTCAGTGACTGGCATGAGCGACGACTGGGCGAGGCTGCCGACCAACTCGCTGCCGAGTTCGACGGTCAGACTGTCGGCAAGGTGGTGTGCAATGTGCAGTCCACTGCCGATGTGGATGCGCTGATCGCACGTGCCGCAGACTCACTTGGCCGCATCGACGTGTTGGTGAACAACGCCGGCCTCGGTGGCGAGACACCCGTCGCCGATATGTCGGACGAGGAGTGGGACCGCGTCGTCGACATCACGCTCACCGGGACGTTCCGGGCCACGCGGGCCGCGCTCCGCTACTTCCGTGCCGTCGAGCATGGTGGCGTAATCGTCAACAACGCATCGGTCCTCGGGTGGAGAGCTCAACGCGGACAGGCACATTACGCCGCCGCCAAGGCGGGAGTGATGGCACTGACGCGCTGTTCAGCCGTCGAGGCTGCCGATTTCGGGGTGCGTATCAACGCTGTTGCTCCGTCGATTGCCAAGCATCCCTTCCTTGCGAAGGTGACCAGCGACGAACTGCTCGACGACCTTGCGCTGCGCGAGGCCTATGGCCGCGCGGCCGAGGTATGGGAGGTCGCGGCCACCATCGCGATGCTCGCCAGCGACTACACCACCTATCTCACTGGCGAAGTGGTGTCCATCTCCAGTCAGCGCGCCTGAGCGTGAAGACCGTTATCTATCAGGAGTTCTCATGAGCACACCACAGGCGTACATCGTCGACGCCATTCGCACGCCCGTCGGTAAGCGCAACGGCTCGCTTGCCAAGACGCATCCGGCCGACATGGGTGCGCATGTCATCTCTGCACTCGTCAGTCGGACGGGGATCGACCCGGCGGTCGTCGACGACGTCGTTTTCGGGTGTGTCGACGCGATCGGTCCGCAGGCGGGCAATATTGCCCGAACCGCTTGGCTGGCTGCCGGAATGCCGCTGGAGGTACCCGGGACCACCGTCGACCGTCAATGCGGTTCGAGCCAACAGGCCATCCACTTTGCAGCGCAGGGTGTGATGAGTGGGACGCAGGACGTCGTGGTGGTCGGTGGTGTGCAGAACATGAGCGCAATCCCCATCTCGCAAGCCATGATTGCCGGCCAGGAGTTCGGATTCACCACGCCGACAGCCGAATCCGTCGGCTGGCGCGAACGATTCGGCGACGCCGAGATCTCGCAGTTCGTCGGCGCCGACCTGATGGCGCAAAAGTGGGACATCAGCCGCGAGGATATGGAGGCATGGGCGCTGCAGTCGCATCAGCGAGCCAAAGCCGCGATTGCACAGGGACGGTTCGACGGCGAGACCGTCGCACTGGCCGACTGCGTCGTCGACGAATGTCCGCGTGACACGTCGTTGGAGAAGATGGCAGGGCTGGCTCCCCTCGCCGACGGTTCGCGGCTGACGGCGGCGGTGGCGTCGCAGATCTCCGACGGGGCGTCGGCCGCGCTGGTGGTCAGCGAGAAGGCGCTCGCCGAGTACGGCCTGACCCCGCGTGCCCGCATCCATCACATCTCGGTCCGCGGCGACGACCCCGTGATGATGCTGTCCGCGCCCATCCCCGCGACGAAGTACGCGCTGGCCAAGTCGGGGCTGAGCATCGACGACATCGACGTCGTCGAGATCAACGAAGCGTTTGCCTCAGTAGTCCTCGCCTGGTTGAAGGAGACCGGCGCCGACCCGGCGCGCGTCAACCCGAACGGCGGGGCAATCGCGCTCGGGCATCCTCTCGGAGCCACGGGGTCCAAGCTCTTCGCGACGATGTTGGCCGAACTTGAGCGCACCGGCGGCCGCTACGGCCTACAGACCATGTGCGAGGGCGGCGGCACGGCCAACGTCACGATCATCGAGCGCCTCGGCTGACCCAGTCGATCGTCGAGAGCGCCCAGTCGGCGTTCTCGTGCGCCCAGTCGGCAGTACGGAGCGCCCAGTCGGCGTTCTCGGGCGCCCAGTCGGCAGCTTTAAGCGCCCAGTCGACGGTCTCGAGCGCCCAGTCGACGGCTCGCCCGGGTCGACTGTGCGCTTCCTCGCGCCGACTGTGCGTTGGCGGGGTGTGCGCCGTCGACCCGCGCTCGCATTCGTGTGATCTACGGCATAGCATGTGATACACAATCGGGGCGGCGTCTCACCGGACGGTGCCTCTGAGTACCCGCAAATCCTCAAGGAGCCACCATGACCAAGCCTGCGGACGTGACGACCGGAGCGGGTCGCCGCATCGAGAAGGGGGTCTCGTCGGAGGCTCACTCGATGGCCGAACTGCTCGAGATCCAGCAGGCCGCGTTCCTGCGTGACGGCATCCCGGATGCCAACACGCGCATCGACCGCATCACGCGGCTCGGGTCGCTCCTGCTCGACAACTCCGACGAGATCTGCGCGGCATTGACCGCCGACTTCGGCACGCGCCCAGCCGAATTGAGCATCACGGCCGACGTCGCCGGCTGCCTCATCGATATCACCCACCAGCGCCGTGGTGTCAAGGAATGGATGAAGGAGACCCCGTCGGCGCGCGTGCAGGGGTTGATCGGGTTCAAGCAGCGGGTGCGGCACGATCCGCTCGGCGTGGTCGGGATCATGGGGCCGTGGAACTTCCCGCTGCAGTTGACGTTCGTACCCGCGGCCTCGGCGTTCGCGGCCGGTAACCGGGTGCTGATGCGGCCGTCGTCGATCACCGCCCGCACCACCGAGGTCATCGCGCGGCACGCACCGGACTACTTCTCCGTCGAAGAACTCGCGGTCATCACGCCCAAGCACGGTTCGGGCTCCGACTTCGCGAAGCTCGCCGTTGATCATCTGTTCTTCACCGGTTCGCCCGAGGTGGGGTCGTCGGTGGCGCAGGAGGCGGCCAAGAACCTCGTGCCGGTGACGCTCGAGTTGGGTGGCAAGAACCCGGCCGTCGTCGACGTCTCCGCAGACATCGGCAAGGCCGCGAAGATGCTGGCCGAAGCCCGCATGGCCAACGGTGGCCAGGTGTGTCTGTGCCCCGACTACGTGTTCGTTCCCGAGGCAAAGCTCGGTGAGTTCACCGACAAGGTCATCGCCCACTGGACCAAGAGCTTCCCGACGATCTACGACAACTCCGACTACACGTCGACGATCAACCAGAAGAACTACGACCGCATCGTCGGACTGATCGACGACGCCGTCGAACTCGGTGCTACCAAGCGGCAGGTGATCCCCGGCGGCGAGCAGCTTCCGTCAGCCGAGCGCCGCAAGATCCCGCCGACGCTGCTCACCGGCGTCAAGGCGGGCATGAAGATCGCCGACGACGAGGTGTTCGGCCCGGTCCTGAGTGTCTACCCGTACCGCGATCTGACCGAGGCGATCACCCACATCGCAGCGAATCCCCATCCGCTGACCATGTACTGGTGCGGCGACGACAACGCCAATTTCAAGCGGCTTGCCGACAACACGCGCAGTGGATCGATCAACGGCAACGACTTCGCACTGCACATGTTCGGTGCGGAACTGCCCTTCGGCGGCATCGGCCGCAGCGGCATGGGCGCCTACCACGGCAAGACCGGCTTCGAGACGTTCAGCCATGCACGCGCAGTGGCATTTTCGACGATGCCGTTCACCGTCGCCGAGATGATCGCGCCGCCGTTCACCAAGCGCGACACGCGAATGGCCAACGGGCAGATCAAGTTCTGGAGCAAGCTCAACAAGCGCGCCGCGAAGAAGGCGCGTAAGCGCTGAGTCACTAAGGCTCAGCGACGTCACACCCCGTCATGGGTGGGTAGATCCTTCAGGGGCTTTACCCACCCATGAACCATCTGTGCCCCTCTTGTGACTGGTGTGGCCAGTGGCTCTGCTGTTAAGTGGACGGCGTGGACCGTCGCCATTTCCTCGCAGCACTGGCGGCAGGCACCGTCGTTGCGATATCCGGTTTGTCTGATTCGAAAGCAGCTGCGGCGCCGGGACTTCCACCGAACCTCCGCTTGCCGGGCTTGCCCGAGCAGTTGCTCACGCCGCCCCTCGTTGCACCCCCACCCGTTGTTCCCAGCAAGGCGCCGCTTCCCAAGGGGCCGATCACCGCGCTACCCGGGCACGGCAACTATCTCGCGCTGACCATCGACGACGGGGTGCGGTCGGACGTCGTCGGCGCGTACATCAAGTTCGCGCAGGACACCGGTGCGCGCTTCACGTTCTTTGTGACCGGCGTCTACAAGAGTTGGACCGACCATCGGAGTTCGCTTGCGCCGCTGGTGGAATCGGGTCAGATCCAGTTGGGCAACCACACCTGGACGCATCCCTCGTTGACCTCATTGTCGGAGAGTGCGATCGCCGACCAGCTCAACCGCAACAAGCGCTTCTTGCAGAACACCTTTGGAGTCGACGGCACCCCGTTTTATCGTCCGCCCTACGGACACCGCAATGCGGCGGTCGACCGCGTCGCCGCCGACCAGGGCTACACGGCGTCGACCATGTGGTACGGGACGTTGGGGGACGAGCGGGTACTGCGCGAGCAAGACATCATCGCCAACGCGCGCACCTACTTCCGCCAGCAGGCCGTGGTGATCGGGCACGCCAATCACCCTGCGGTGACGCACATTTACCCGCAACTGGCGGAGATCATCAGAGAACGAAAGCTGACCATGGTCACCCTCGACGACTACTTCGTCACCGGATGAGTCCGCGCTCGAACGCAACTCGCACGGCCGCGGCACGGTCGGCGACACCGAGCTTCGGGTAGAGCCGCAGGAGGTGCGTCTTCACCGTCGCCTCGCTGATCATCAGTTCGGCGGCGACCTGACGGTTGGTGCCGCCACCGGCGATGGCGTGCAACACTTCTCGCTCTCGTTCGGTGAGGGTGTCGGCTCGGTTGCGGCTCATCAGGCTTCCCGCCACGCTCGGGTCGAGAACGCTGTGGCCGGCTGCCGCACGGCGCACCGCTGAGATCAGATCCTCACGCGGGGTTGCCTTGAGAAGGTAGCCGTCGGCTCCCGCGTCGACGGCCGCGTGAATGTCGGTGTCGGTGTCGTACGTCGTCAGCACCAGGATGCGCGGCCAGTCGCGGTCGGCTGCGCGCAGAGCGCGAATCGCCCCGACACCATCGGATCCCGGCATGCGCAGATCCATCAACACGACGTCGGGTGTCAGCGCGGCCACCTGGGTGAGCGCCTCGTCGCCACTGGTCGCCTCGCCGACGACGGTGAGGTCTGCTTCGCGCTCGAGCATCCCGCGAATCCCGTCGCGCACCACCGGATGATCGTCGACGACGAGGATACTGATCTGGTCCGGCCGCGAGCTCATTGCGGTACTCCTTTCGGCACATCGCTTCGCTCGGTGGGAACCGACCGCTCGGTGGGAATCGACCGCTCGGTGGGAATCGACCGCTCGGTGGGAATCGACACGGAGACAACGCAACCCGCACCGGGATCGGATTCGACGACGACGGTGCCGCTGAGCAACTGCGCGCGCTCGGCCATGCCGGTCAGCCCGAAGCCGCTGTGAGCGGATCGTCGTACCGCGTCGACGTCGAAACCGTCTCCGTCATCACGGATGTCGAGCAGCAGTTCGTCGTCGAGGTAGGTCAGCGTCACCACGACCTGCTGCGCACCCGCGTGTTTGGCGATGTTCGCCAGTGATTCCTGCAGGATGCGCAGTACGGTGTCGTCGCTGCCGCCGAGGTCGTGGGCGTCGCCGTCGACCCGCAGTACCGCGGTGATGTGATTGCGCTTGGAAAAGGCGGTGAGCTGATCCTGTACAGCGGTGGGTAGCGGTTGTGCGTCCAGTGTGAGCGGTCGGAGTGCGTTCACCGCGCGTCGCGCTTCGCCGAGTCCTTCGCGCGCAAGCATTTTCGCGTTGTCCACACGGTCGCGGGTGGCGTCGGACAGTTCAGCCTCGTCGACGGATTCCAACTGCGTGACCACCGCGACGAATCCCTGTGCGACGGTGTCGTGCAATTCGCGGGCGAGGCGGGAACGCTCGTCGCGGATGCCTACGAGTCGTGCTTGCTCGAGGAGTTCGGACTGCAGTCGGGCGGTGCGGGAACGTTCTGCGAGGAGGTCTTCGGTGAGCTGGTTGCGCCGTATCACGGATGTCTCGCGTGCGTCGGTCACGACTACGACGGCGACGCCGATCACGAAGTTCAGAATCCACGCGAGTACCGACGCCCACCAGGGATTGGCGAGGTTCTCCCAGCCATAGCGTTGCGTCGCCGTCATCAGCACGCACGACACACTGATGGTCAGCACCATCGGGAGCCCGGTGAACAATGACGCGTAGAGCATGTAACCCGCCCACGACGCGATGCCTGCGATCGGTGTCGCGGCGATCGCGACGGCGATCAGCGTGGTGGTGACAGCGAAGATCCCCACACGCCGCCACATGGGCCCGATGTTGACGCGAGTCCAGATCTCGGTGAAGACCATCAGCGCGATCAACGCCGAGGCACTCACCAGATGCTGCGTCGACGACGCGGGCACGAGTTGGGCGACGACAAGCGCGACGAGATAGAGAACCCGAAGCGTCCACACCTCGGCACTGGGGGGCACGATGATGTCCGGCCAGGTCAGCTCGTGCCGACAGTCGCGCCAGCGTCCCTGCGGTTCACGCTCGAGGTTGCGTCGGAACAGGCCGTGCGCCAGCGCAGTGGTGGTGAATGGGCTGTTCACTCCCACTTGAAGGTCCGGACCGCGATCGCGGTGGTCACTGCGCCCCACACCAGTAGTGTGCCGAAGTACCCGATCGCTGGCCAGCCCGTCGTCGCGGTATCTACGAGCGTTTGTGTGCCCGCTCCCGACGGAGTGAGGTTCGACGTGACGTGCAACCACCCGGGCATCGTCGCCCGGGGTACCCACAATCCGGCGAAGAACATCAACACGAAGAACACCAGTGAGCCGAATCCCGCAGCGACCTTCGCGTTCCGGAAAAGCGACGCGATCACCATGCCCAGGCCGAGAAAAGCCCAACCCGTCAGCACATAACTGACGATGAACCCCACGGGATGTTGCGGCCACTGCCCCGAGATGATCCCCGGTACGACGACGATCAGCGCGAGACACATGATCGAGACGGCGGAGGTCAACACGAACTGCGCGATCAGCAGGAGACTCGGAGATGCCGGAGTAGTGCGTAATCGCTTGAGAATTCCCATCTCTCGGTATCTCGTGAGTACGTCCGGTAGCGCCTGGACGGCGAGCAACGCCACGACGAACAGCACCAGAATCGGCTGGTACACCTGAAACACGCTCAGGCCGCCGAATTCGTCGAGCGGTTGGCGCGCGGCGGGGATCGACGCGATGATGATCGACGCCGCGACGGGCAGGATCACCGTCCAGATCACAACCCCCGGGTTACGGGCCAACAGCTTCGCTTCGGAACCGATCATCGCGGTGGTGGCGCTCATCGTCGTACTCCTTCGGAATCGTTTTCGGTTGTGGCGGCAACATGAAGGTCTGGCGCGTGCGTCAGCGCGAGAAACGCGTCGTCGAGGCTCGGTTGGTCGACGCGGAGCTTGCCGCACGCGATGCCGTGCTCGTGCAGCGCGATGATGACGGCGGACGCCACGTTGTCGGTTCCGGTGACGAGAACCCGCTCTCCTGTGCGCTCGACGCGGTGAACGTCGGGAAGCGCTGCGAGCGCGTGGAGGTCGACGGCGGCCGTCGGGATGAACGACATCCGTTGGTCGGCCTGCACCGCGGTCGCGAGATCTGCCGGGGTGTCGAGGGCGACGACGCGCCCGTCGTCGATGACGGCGACGCGGTCGCACAGACGTTCAGCTTCCTCCATGAAGTGGCTGACCAGCAGGAGCGTGACGCCGGTGTCCTTGAGGTCTTCGAGCAGACCCCACACCTCGCGGCGCGCGCTCGGATCGAGTCCGGTGGTCAACTCATCGAGAATGGCCACCTTCGGATTGCCGATGAGTGCCAAAGCCACCGACAGACGCTGCTTCTGCCCGCCCGAGAGCTTGCCGAAGTAGGTCGCTTCGTGGCCGCTCATACCGAGTCGGTCGAGTAGTTCACGCCAGTCACGCGGTGCCGAGTAGAAGCTGGAGTACAGCCGCATCGCCTCGCCGACGGTCTGCTTCTCGGGCAGGCGTGACTCCTGCAGTTGGATGCCGAGGGCCTCGCGGAGTCCACGTCCCTCGTCGGCCGGATCGAACCCGGCGACACGCACACGGCCGCCGTCGCGTCGGCGAAGTCCACCGATGCACTCGACGGTCGTCGTCTTACCTGCCCCGTTGGGGCCGAGGATGCCGAAGATCTCGCCTTCGGCGATCTCGAGGTCGACGCCACGGACCACCTGCTTGTCGCCGTAGCTCTTGGTCAGTCCTGCCACTTCGATCATTGCCATGCGTACAACGATCCGCCGCGCGTGCCGCATGCGGATCCACCGCTCGACTACATTCGACTCAGCCGATCGGTGGACCCACGTCGACGCCCAAGCAGTTGCTAGGGTTGGCGAGTGGCGACGCGCAACGGGTCAACCAGGCGAGACGAACTGCTGGCGACGGCAGGTCGGATGTTCGCCGAGCAGGGACTACGGTCGACGACGGTGCGCGACATCGCCGATTCCGCCGGCATCCTTTCGGGAAGCCTGTACCACCATTTCGATTCCAAGGAGTCGATGGTCGACGAGATCCTGCGGAGCTTCCTCGACTCCCTCTTCGCGCGATACCAGGAGATCGCCGCCGCAGATCTCTCCGCGACGGAGACGCTGCGCGAGTTGGTCGTCGCCTCGTTCGAATCGATAGGCGCACAACGCCATGCGGTCGCCATCTACCAGGACGAAGCCAAACGCCTTGCGGGACAAGAGCGTTTCGCGTACATCAACGAGCGCAACGTCGAGTTCCGTGAACTGTGGCACTCGGTGCTCGCGCGTGGCGTCGCCGACGGTGAGTTCCGTGCCGACCTCGACATCGAGTTGGCGTACCGCTTCCTACGCGACACCGTCTGGGTCGCGGTCCGCTGGTACCGGCCGGGCGGCTCGCTGTCGGTCGACGACATCGCCAAGCAGTACCTGTCCATCGTGCTCGACGGGATACTGCCGCGCTGAATCCTCCCCGCTCAGTCCTCTGGCTGACCTCAAGCTGCCGATTCGCGTCCATATACTTGGATGACCTAGTAATTTGGGTGTCGTTCGGCAGGGACGAAGGAGCGCGCGGTGAGTACAGGTAACGGTGAGTCGACCTTGAAGGAATCGATCTCGAGGGAATCGGCCTTCACTGAATCAACACAGGCGGCGGTGGCGACGGCACGCGGCAACACGATCAGCGACATGTTGCACCGCACGGCTGCGCGCACGCCCGACAAAGTGGCGATCATCGACGGCGATGTGCGCCTCACCTACGCCGAGTTCGACGCCGCGGTCAACCGCTGCGCCAACGCGCTCACCGCGCGCGGACTCGATCGTGGCGACCGGTTGGCGCTGATCAGTCACAACTCGTGGCAATTCGCCGTGCTGAACTTCGCCTGCGCGCGGATCGGCGCAATCCTCGTACCGATCAACTTCGGACTCGGCGTCTCCGAGATCGCCTTCATCCTCGACCACAGCCAGGCGTCGGGCGTCGTCGTCGAAGATGCGCTCGGGCCGACAGTCATCGAGGCGATCGCGACCGCGGGTACGCCCATCGATATCCGCGGGTGGATTCCCTTGGCGGGAGTACAGGCACCGCAGGGGTTCGAGCCGGTTGCCGAATGGATGACGACCGGCGACGCGTCTGCCCCCGGCATTGTCATCGACGACGACGAGCCGGTCCGCATGATGTACACATCGGGCACCGAGTCACGGCCGAAAGGCGTTCTGCTGTCGAGCAAATCGCTGATGACGCAGTACGTCTCCTGCATCGTCGACGGTGGGATGGAGGGCTCCGACGTCGAGATCCATGCACTCCCGATGTACCACTGCGCCCAGTTGGACTGCTTCTTCTCGGTCGACGTCTACCTCGGTGCGACCAGCATCATCCTGCACGCGCCGGACGCCGCAACGATGTTGGCCACCATCGAGGCCGAGCGCGTTACCAAGCTGTTCTGCCCACCCACCGTGTGGATTTCGCTGCTGCGCCACCCCGACTTCGACACCCGCGACCTCTCGTCGTTGCGCAAGGGCTACTACGGCGCCGCGGCGATGCCCGTCGAGGTCCTACGTGAGCTGGCACGTCGGCTTCCCGACGTTCGCCTTTGGAACTTCTACGGACAGACCGAGATGTCGCCGCTGGCAACCATTCTGCAGCCGCACGAGCAACTCGACCGGGCGGGATCGGCGGGGCGCGCGGCACTCAACGTCGAGACCCGCGTCGTCGACGACGAGGACAATCCGGTGCCCGTCGGCGAGGTCGGGGAGATCGTGCACCGCAGTCCGCATGCGGCACTGGGCTATTACGCCGACGAGGACAAGACCGCCGAGGCTTTCCGCAACGGCTGGTTCCACTCTGGCGACCTGGGTGTAATCGACAAGGACGGGTACCTGTCGGTCGTCGACCGCAAGAAGGACATGATCAAGACCGGCGGTGAGAACGTCGCGTCCCGCGAGGTCGAGGAGGCGATCTACCTTCACGACGGCGTCGCGGAGGTGGCCGTCTTCGGTGTGCCGCACCCGAAGTGGATCGAGGCCGTCACGGCTGTCGTCGTGGCCAAGGACGGTGTGGTCCTGTCAGAAGACGAAGTGATGGAACATCTTTCGTCGATCCTCGCTCCGTACAAGCGGCCCAAGTTCGTCCTGTTCGCCGAGGCGTTGCCGAAGAACCCGTCGGGCAAGATCCTCAAGAAGAACCTGCGCGTCGAGCACGCCGAGATCGCGGGATCGAGCTAGTTCACTTCAGCACGAACGGATTCCCGGAGGGTGCGCCGGTGTTGATCCACACGCTCTTGGTCTCCAGGTAGTCGTCCACCGCCGAGATGCCGTTCTCGCGACCCAGGCCGGACTCCTTGACGCCGCCGAACGGCATCATGTAGCTCACGGCACGATAGGTGTTGACCCACACCGTGCCCGACTCGATCGCCGCAGTCATCCGGAATGCTCGCGCCATGTCGGAGGTCCAGACGCCTGCGCCGAGACCATATCGGGAGTCGTTGGCGATGGCGATCGCCTCGGCCTCGTCGTCGAATCGGATCACCGAGAGCACAGGACCGAAGACCTCCTCCTGCGCGATGCGCGAGGAGTTGTCGACGCCGGTGAAAATCGTGGGTTCGACGAACCAGCCGTCACCACACTCGGGTCGGGTTGCGGCCGATCCGCCCAGACTCAATTGTGCGCCTTCTGATCTCGCGATCTCGATGTAGGAGAGGACCTTCTCGTACTGGTCGCGTGTTGTCACCGGTCCCACCTGTGTGTCCGGATCGGCCGGATCTCCCATGCGCGCGGTCTTCGACAGTTCGACGACGCGTCTGACCACCTCGTCGTGGACAGACGACTGCACCAGCAGTCGTGATCCGGCGATACAGGTCTGACCGGTTGCGGCGAAGATCCCCGACACCGCCCCGTTGACCGCGGCATCGAGGTCGGCGTCGTCGAAGATGATGTTGGGCGATTTGCCACCCAGTTCGAGGCCGACATGTTTGATGCCGCCCGCGGCCTGCGCGCCGATCCTGCTGCCGGTCGCGTCCGAGCCGGTGAAACTGACCCTGCGCACCAGCGGGTGATCGACCAGGGGGCTGCCGACTTCCTGTCCGAACCCGGTGACCACATTGACCACGCCGGCCGGTAGGCCCGCTTCCTCGAGCAGCGCAACGAATTCCAGGGTCGAGGCGCTCGTATGCTCGGAAGGTTTGATGACGACGGTGCAGCCCGCAGCGAGAGCTGCCGCCAGCTTCCAGGTGAGCAGCAGCAGCGGTGAGTTCCACGGCGTGATGATGCCGACGACCCCGACCGGAGCCGACGTCGTGTAGGCGAAGTATCCCTTCTTGTCCAGTGGCACAACCGATCCCTCGATCTTGTCTGCCAGACCGCCGTAGTAGTAGAACCACTCCGGAATGTAGGCGGTCTGTGCAGACATCTCGGCGAACAGTTTTCCGTTGTCGCGCACCTCGGTTCGGGCGAGCTCGGCACTGTTGGCGGCGATTGCGTCGCCGAGTCGATGCAAGAGCTTGCCCCGTGCGCTCGCCGTCATCTCCGACCAGGCACTGTTGGTGAGAGCGTCGTGCGCCGCGTGGACGGCATCGTCGACGTCGGCGGCACTGCCGCGGGCCACGCTGGCCCACGGTTTCCCGGTGAAAGGGTCGAACGAGTCGAAGAACTCACCGGTGCTGCTGTCGCGACAGCGGCCGTCGATCCGGAGCTGATAGGTCTGCATGGTGCCGTCCTTCCTCAGAATGTGGTCAGGCCGAGTGCTGCGCGAAACTTGTTCTTCACCGCGACTCCGTCGCGTGGCGGAAGAGCGCGCGGCGGCTCGCCGGTGTCGATGTGCACCTGCACGAACGAGAGTCCGTTGCGCGCGTTGATGTTCGACGCGACGTCGGCTACCTGGCCGAGCGAATCGACCTCGCGGCAGTGACGGATCCCGAAGCCGTGCGCGACGTCGAGAAGGCGTGTGCAAAGCCCGGAGTGGCTGCGCTGCATCCCCGTTTCGCCGAAGTGTCCGTTGTCGAGCACGACGACCGTCAGATTGTCGGGCGCGCGCACCGCGGCGGAGCCGAGCGATCCGATGCCCATCAGCATCTCACCGTCGCCGGTCACGACGACGACGGATCTGTCGGGCTGCGCCAGTGCCAGCCCGAGGCCGACGGGAACAGCGCCGCCCATCGCGCCCCAGAGGTAGAAGTTCTCGTCGCGCTCACCGTGGGCGAAGACGTCGTACGACGCCGAGCCGAGCCCGGTGACTATGAGAGCGTCGGGAACACGATCGATCAATGCAGACACGAACTCGCGGCGGTCGATCGGAGTGGTCTCTTGTACGGCGGTGAAATCAGTTGCGGTCATGTCAGTTTCGCTCCCACTTCTTGCGGCCGATGAGGCTTTGTCCGAGTAGTACCGCGGTGCGCTCGCCCGCGAGGAAGGTCGATTCCAGGGCTGCCTGCGCGACCTCACGAACCTCGTCGGGTTTGTCGGCACGCAGCACGGTGATGCCGCCGAGTTCGAGTGCGCGCTGGGTGGTCGAACCCATCGGTATCTGCCATGGATTGAATTCCGCATACTCGCCGCGCATTGTCACGAGGGTCAGGAACGGAAATCGGCACATCTCCAGCAACGAAAACATATTCACGCAGTTGCCGACGCCGCTGCTCTGCATCAGCAACGCTGAGCGCACACCACCGAGCCAGGCTCCGGCCGTGACTCCGACGCCTTCCTCCTCCGTCGTCAGCACGACGTCGGTGATGTCGGGGTCGGCGATCGCTGCACGAATCGCGTAGGAGTGACCGGCGTCGGGGACGTAGGCGATCTGCGACACCCCGCCTTGCTTGAGCACCTCGAAGACATCGCGTTGCCAGCCGGGGCCGACAATCTCGACCGGTGCCCCGTCGGTTGATGCCCCGTCGTTGGTTAATTCGCCGTGGTTGGTCAATTCACCGTCGGTAAGCGCGCTGGTCATGGGCAGAACCTTTCGTTGTTGAGCTGCCAACGATTCTCTATCGTTATGGGAATGAGTGGGTAATAGAATTTCGGCATGGTTCCGCATTCCGTGCCGGAATGCCGGCGGACAGCGGACCGACAATCGACGACCTCGTGCAACGGCGGGGCGAGTGGAGATGACGTGGAGATCAGACAACTACGGGCGTTGCTGGCAGTGGCCGATACCGGAAGCGTGACCGCGGCCGCGAAGACACTGCACGTGGTGCAGCCGGCTGTCACGAAGCAGATCCACGCGTTGGAATCGGAACTGGGCGTCGAGTTGTTCGAACGAAGCCGGTCGGGGATGTCGTTGAACGCCAGCGGCAAACTGGTACTCGAACGTGCTCGACGGGCGCTGGAGGAACTCGACCGGGCACGGGCGGAAGTGCTCTCGGGTACCGGTGAGGACGTCCGCGGTCGGGTCAGCATCGGGCTGTTGCCCTCGACCGTCGGGCTACTCGCTGCCGAACTCATCTCGGTTGTGTCGCAACGGTATCCAGGCATCGCGTTGCGTGTCGACGTCGGATACGCGGGGCACCTGGCACAGTGGCTCGAACTCGGCGACGTCGACGTCGCGCTGCTCTTCGAGCAGCCGAGTACCTCGGCGTTTCGCATCCGTCCACTGCTGCGCGAAGACCTGTGGGCGGTGGCGCCGAGTTCGGCTGGTCTACACGCCGACGAACCTGTCGCGCTGGAGGAGTTGCTGCAGCATCCCCTCGTGCTGCCCGCCCCTCCGCACGGGTTGCGCAGCATCGTCGACGCCGCGTCCGCGGGTGTCGACATCTCCGTCGCGGTGGAGACCAACGATGCCGGCGTACAACGTCGGCTCGTCGCCGATGGTCACGGGTGGACGGTGCTTCCGGCCGCGATGGCGATCGACGCGGCGGAGGCGGTCAGCTGTGCGCCGATCGTCGGCGCGGCTCTGTCACGGACGATCGGCACTGCCGTAGCGCGCAACCGGGCGCAGTCGACGGCTTGTGACCTCGTCGTCGAGTTGCTCGGAGAGGTCGTCGCCACCTCTGTCGCGAGTGGACGGTGGCCGTCGGCCCGGCTGGTCTGACCGCGCTTTCGGTAGGGGGCATCGGCAAACGGCACGAGCTTTCCAAAGGGACTGTTAGGAAACGCCGCGAGGCATTGGCTGCGCTTGTGACCGCTGCCACAGTGATGGGGAAAGCAAGTCCCACCTCACAAAAGTCCCATTTCACAAAGGAGCGTGTGATGACTCAACAGTCCTCCACATCCAACCGGCGCGTCGTCGCCAACGTCTTCCGAGGGTGCATCGGCAACCTGATCGAGTGGTACGACTGGTTCGTCTACGCAGCGTTCAGCGTGTTCTTCGCCCCGGTGTTCTTCCCCAGCGAAAGCCAAACGGCCCAATTGCTCTCCGCGGCAGTCGTGTTCGCCGTCGGCTTCCTGATGCGACCGCTCGGCGGCTACGTCCTCGGTCGATTCGCCGACCGATACGGACGGCGTAACGCACTGACCCTATCGGTGTTGCTGATGGCGGCCGGATCGCTACTCATCGCGGTCACGCCGGGCTTCGCCACCATCGGAATTCTCGCTCCGGTGATCCTGGTGCTCGCCCGGCTCCTGCAGGGCCTTTCGGTTGGAGGTGAATTCGGTTCGAGCGCAACCTATCTCTCGGAGGTCGCGACGCCGGGCCGACGTGGCTTCTTCTCCAGCTTCCAGTACGTGTCGATCGTGCTCGGCCAACTCTGCGCACTCGGCATCCAGATCATCCTGCTGCAGATCCTCACACCGGCGCAGATGGATTCGTGGGGCTGGCGTGTGCCGTTCGTGATCGGTGCGGTCGCAGCGGTGACAGTGATGATCATCCGGCGCGGAATGGATGAGTCACCGCAGTACCTCGCGGAGAAGCAGCGGGTCGCCGCACTGGGTGCGGGTGCCGCCAAGCAGGAGGGAACACTCCGCACCCTCATGCAGTACCGCAAGTCGTTCGCGCTGGTCTTCGCACTGGCCATCGGTGGAACCGTTTGCTACTACACGTACACCACCTACCTGCAGAAATACATGATCAACACCGCGGGAATGGATAAGGAGACCGTCGCCTGGATCAGCTTCTGCGCGCTGTTCGTCTACATGTGCATGCAGCCGTTGGCCGGCGCTTTGTCGGACAAGATCGGACGCCGCAAGGTGATGCTCTTCTTCGGTGCGGGTGCCACGCTGCTCACGGTCCCGATCATGACAACCCTCGGCCACGTGTCCAACGCGTTCGTCGCCTTCTGCCTGATGATGGTGGGACTGACCATCGTCACCGCATACTCGGCATTGAGCCCCATCGTGAAGGCGGAGCTCTTCCCGACCAAGGTGCGCGCGCTCGGCGTCGGACTGCCTCACGCCCTGGTCACCGCCGTATTCGGTGGAACGGCTGAGCCGATTGCGTTGGGACTCAAGCAGGCCGGTCACGAGGGAGCCTTCTTCTACTACGTCTCCGCCTGCGCCCTGCTGACCTGGATCGCCGCGTACTTCATGAAGGAAACGCGGGGCGACTCGATGCTCGACCCCGCCGACGCCGGCGCGAAGGAGTCGACTTCCGCGCAGGCTGTCTCGCAGGACTCGCTGGTCGATTCGTCGAACCCATCGACCGTCGACTTTCCCTCGGCGACAGTGCAGTACGCCGAAACAGGAACGAAGTCGCTCATCGATGAGGGTCCCTCTTCATCTCGATGAATTGGACTGAATGCCACCATTATCCGCATTCCGCGACCGCGGGATGCGGATAATGGGCGTCGTGCGTATTGCGGTTGTGGAGGATGACGACGGCGTCGCAGGCGCGATCGTCTCGGGCCTGCGACGCTTCGGGCACGAACCGACCAGATACGCCGTCGGGGCCGATCTGTTGCTCCATCACGCAGGGTTCGATTTCGTGTTGCTCGATCTCGGCCTACCCGATCAGGATGGCCTCGAAGTACTTCGGCAACTGAGACAGGTGAGTTCGGTACCGGTCATTGTGCTCACCGCGCGAGGCGACGAGCGGTCGGTCGTGCGCGGTCTACGCCTCGGAGCCGACGACTATCTGGTGAAGCCGGCCCGATTCGTCGAGTTGGTTGCGCGCATCGACAGCGTGAGTCGACGAGCCGCCCGCCCGGAACCCGCTGGGGCGCAACACCTTGTGGTGTCCGGTGACCTGGCCATCGACCTCGACGCTCGTACAGCTACCGTCGACGGACGCGATATCGAGCTCACCGCAAAGGAATTCGACATCTTGGCGGTTCTGGTCAGGAACGCGGGGTTGGCAGTCAGTCGTGCTGCGCTGATGGATCAGGTGTGGGGCGATGCCTTTGTGGCCGTATCGCGCTCGCTCGACGTCCACATGACCGGATTGCGCGCCAAGCTCGGTCGTCGGGGACTCATCGCCACCATCCGCGGATTCGGCTACCGCTGGGACGGGGCCGTCGACGATGCGTAGGCGACTGCTGATTGTGCTCGCGATCATCGGGGCTGTCAGTATTGCCGGCTTTGCAGTGCCACTGATCGAGGTGTCGTCGCAGGCGCGCACGCGGCAGTTCGTGCAGCAGCGCGAGAGCGACGTGAACCGATTCGCTGCGATGTCGAATGAGTATGTGACGACAGGTAACTCGGCCCGTATCGCCGATGAGATCCGCGCCTATCACGACGTGTACGGCGACTCGGTGCTGATCGTCTCCACCCGGGGCGTCCCTGATCTGTCGGTGGGACCGACGGATCAGGAGATGCGGGCCGCCGTGACACGCGGACTACGCAATGAGAAGTCGTCGGAGCTTCGACATGTGGCGCCGTGGGGTCCCGACTCGGCGGTGTTCGTCGCCCCGGTCGGCAGCGGCGCCCAGGTGAACGGCACTGTGGTCATGCGATCCTCGACAGCGGCGACGAGGTCCGACGTCACCCGCTGGTGGCTGCTCATCGTCGGTGGCGCCGCTGCGGTGATCCTCGCATTCGCCGCGCTCGCAGTGGTGTTGAGCCGCTGGGTGCTGCGTCCGCTCGCAGACCTGTCGGACGCGATGACCGATCTCGCAGCAGAACTGCCGTCCATTCCGACATCGGCGACCGACGATCCGATACACGCGGCGTCGGACGCCAAAACCGGTGGGCCGCCTGAGGTGCGTCAACTCACCGACACTTTCGACGGCTTGGTGACGACTGTGTTGAGATCGGTCGAAATGCAGCGCCGCCTGGTCGCAGATGCCTCACACCAACTGCGTAACCCGTTGGCGGCGCTGCAGTTCCGGATCGACATCGTGGAGACGGAGGTTCCCGATGCGTTGTCAGAAGACTTCGCGATGATCGGTGCCGAGGCGCAACGCCTGCAGCTGATCCTGGACAAGCTCCTGACCCTCGCCAGTGCGGAGACGCCGAGGCTCGAGAGTGGCCGACGTGACGAATGGAGCACGGCCGCAACGGTCCTCGCCGACCGCGTCGAGTTCTGGTCGGTGCCGGTGCGTGAACGAGGTGCGCGGCTGACCTTCCGCGACGAACTCGACGATCCGGCGACGCAGGCACGGATCAGCGAGGATGCGCTCGCGCAGGTGATCGACGTCCTCGTCGACAACGCGTCACGGCACGCCGGGCCACATCCGGAGATCGCGCTGTCGATCGGGATACCCGAGGACTCGCCCGACTCGGTGGTGATCGAGGTCGCCGACGATGGGCCCGGCGTGGCAGACGAGGACGTGCCGAGGTTGACGGAGCGATTCTTCACGCGCGACAAGGCGCACGGGACGGGGCTCGGACTCGCGATCGTCGACATCCTCGTCCGCGCCGTCGGGGGAGACGTGCACTTCGGCAGATCGACGGAAGGTGGACTGAGCGTTCGTGTGCTGTTGGTGAGACGCACAGACACTACGACAGGCTTCGACACCGCAGCAGATGTCAGCGCCGGGGGAGATGCCGTATGAGGCGTCGGACACTGCTCAAGGGACTGGCGGTGATTCCGCTGCTTGCCACCGGCTGCGCGAGTGGTGACGTGCGCGAGTATCGGATCGCTACCGGTGAGCCGGGAGGGTTCCAGTCAGAGTTCGCCAAGCTACTGTCGTCGGCGATGGCCGACGGTTCCACCCGCCTCGTACCGATGAACACCACCGGCTCGGTGCGCAATATCGAACTTCTCGAACAGGGGCGCGTCGACTTCGGCCTCTCACTCGGCGATGTTGCCGCGGCGCGGGGCGGGCCGCTGCGCGCCGTGGGACGTGTCTATGAGAACTACGTCCAATTCGCGGTGCCCGCGACGAGCGACGTCCAGACGTTTGCCGATCTGCGCGGGAAGCGGATCAGTCTCGGTGCGCGTGGCTCGGGTACCGAATGGACGGGACGTCGTGTCCTCGCCGCGGCCTCGATGACGCCCGACGATGTCGAGATCACCCCGGTATCGCTGACCAACGTGCTCGAATCACTGGCTTCGGGCACGGTTGCCGCGGCGATGTGGGCGGGTGGCGTACCCACCCCGTCGGCCATCCCCCGACCGGGCTACGGTCCGGCCGGCGGGATCAGGTTGCTCGACCTGTCAGCCGAACTCGCCGTACTGCGCGAGAGGTACGGCCCGCTCTACGAGCCGGTTGCGGTGCCCGCGGGGATGTACGGCACGCGCACCGAGACGGCGACGATCGGCGTGCCAAGCGTGCTGCTCACCACTGCGAGCACACCGGACTCGGCGGTGACAGCGGTTGTCGACGCGTTGGTCGACAAGGCGTCGGAGCTGATCCCCAAAGGTACTGTCGGAGTGCAGTTCTTGGATACTCAGACCCTCATTCAGGTCTACGGACTGCAACTTCATCCGGCCGCGATCGCGGCGTACCGTCGCCACCACGGGTGACGGTCTCGCCGCACCGGCCGCAGGGTCACCCCAGCGCGCTCAGTGCTTTCAGCCGCTCGTGTGCCTGATCCATGATCGATTGGATGAGTGCATCGCAGCTGGGAAGGTCGTCGATCATCCCGACCACCTGGCCGGACGCGAGAACCCCTGCGCGCGTATCACCTTCGACGAGACCCGCACGCAACAGCATCGGGGTGTTGCCCGCCATGATGACCTGCTGCCAACTGCGCTCGCCCGACTTGCGCATCGCACGCCCGTCGCGCAGCATCGTCGTCCACTTCATGCCGGTCAACTGCTTGAACTCGTTGGCATTTCGTGCCGCCGCGAACAACGCGCGGATCGGGCTGCCACTTTCGAGCGCCTCGACGAGTGGGGTGCGCAGCACCCGATGCGGCATACCGTCGACCTTCACCGAGACGACGGTGTCGTTGAGAGTGCGCGTCAGATACTCCTGCTTCACCGCGTCGGGAACTGCGGAGTCGGCGGTGAGCAGGAACCTGGTACCCATCGCGACACCCTCGGCCCCGTATGCCAGCGCCGCAGCGAGCCCCCGGCCGTCGAAGAAGCCTCCCGCCGCGACGACCGGCATATCGGAACCGCTGTCGCGCAATGCATCCAGCACGGAGGGAAGCAGTAGTGTCGTCGCGACCGGTCCGGTGTGGCCGCCGCCCTCACCGCCCTGCACGATCACCGCATCCGCGCCCCACGACGCGACCTTCACGGCGTGCTTGGCCGCACCGATCGATGGGATCACGACGACGCCGTTGTCCTTGAGCTTCGCGATCAGGTCCTTCTTCGGTGCCAGCGCAAACGACGCGACCCGCACCCTCTCGCGAATCAGCAGGTCGATCCGCTCGGCGGCATCGGTGGCGTCGGCGCGGATGTTGACTCCGAAAGGCTTGTCGGTCAACGACTTCGTCTTCGCAATTGCCGCTTCCAACTCGGCATAGGTCATCGTCGCCGACGCCAGGATGCCGAGACCGCCCGCATTCGATGTCGCAGAGGTCAACGACGGGCCTGACACCCACCCCATCCCGGTCTGCACGATCGGATATTCGACACCGACCAACTCGGTGAACCGGGTCGGTAGCGCGGCCGCGCGTGCCGTCGAACTCATTTCACCTCCCGGTCGCGAACACCCTTGGGGTCCAGCATGTCTCGGATGATGGCGAGCTCGTTCTCCGATGGCAACCTGGTTGCCGGAGCCAGCTCGAGACCCGCGATCTCGAACGAGGTGTTCTCGACGACCTCGCCCGCCTCGACGCCGGGGTGTAGCGACAGCGCCCGCATCGTGTGCCCGGGTCCGCCGAAGTCGAAGACGCCGAGATTGGTGACGACCCGATGAATGTCGAGGTCGTCGAATGCGGGATTGTCGGGATCGACCTTGTCGTAACCGATTCCGCTGACGACGTCGACCTCATCGCCGAAGACACGCGCCGAATGTCGGGGGACCCAGTAGCTCGTCGGATGGTTGATGGTGTTGCCCGGCGCTCCGCGCACACCGAACATCTGACGCGTGGGGTGTTGGAGTGGACCGAACGCCGACAGGTTCTGGTTACCGTGTCGGTCGATCTGGTTGGCGCCCATGACCACGTGTCGCCTACCGGAAGCCACGACGTCGAAGACCTTGGAGAACGGCATCCATCCTTCGATGGGACCCGACTTCCCGATCGGCGGTGTGTCGGCGAGGATCAACGCCTCGCCGTCGGTGATGAGCAGGTCGGGTGAGAAGGTCAGGCGCGCCAACCGGGCACCGAGCAGCGGCACCGGCGCCATGGGCGACGCCATGATCTCGCCGGCATCGCGGAAGATCTCGGCGCACGCGACGACGCACACCTCTGCACGGGTGACATCGGTTTCCGTTGCCGCAGCTTCTGTTTCCGCAGTTGTCACTTCGACTCCTCCTGCTCACCGCGCCAGGCGTCGACCTCGCGCTGATATGTCGCCTCGTCGACGTCGAGAAAGCGACGACGGAACGTCGACCATTTGTCCGGTTCCTTGGCGCATTCGACGTAGAACCGTTGAAACGCCTCGTCGCGGCCGTACTCGCCCGCAAAAGTGAAGTGGGCGCCGTTGGGTGCGTGGACAACCTTGTCGACGTGCATCCGATTGAGCAGGAGCCGTTGCGTCGGAACGGACTTGGCGAGTACCTCGGTCGAGACGAGTTGGTCGGTCTCGAGGTAGCGACGCTGCGCCGCGGCGCAGAACAGATCGTCCATGTACGGGTCGACGCCGGTGTAGGCGGCGTTGCCGCGTGAGTCGGCGATGTCGAGGTGGACGAATGCGGCGTCGAGTTGCAGTGCAGGCATGGCGATCAGGGTCTGTTTTCTGCCGTCGGGATCGGGATACGGCGACGCGACGGTCTTCAGTTCGCCCTCCCAGAAATCGGGCACCGACGATCCGAGACCGGCGCGTGTCGGCAGGAACGGCAGGCGAGCGGCAGCGGCCTGCAGCCCGCTCTTGACCATGCCCTCGTCCATCTCGCGGGATTCGATGGCGCCACTGGTGCGCGCCGCCGAGAACCATGGGTCGTAGAAGGGTGCCGAGTCGAGCGAGACGAAACCGTAGTACGCTCGGCGGACTTTGCCTGCGGCGCAGAGCAATCCGAGGTCGGGCCCACCGTAGGTGACGACGGTCAGATCCTTGACGTCGGAGCGCGCGAGAGCCCGGACGAGTGCCATCGGCTTGCGACGCGAACCCCACCCGCCGATTCCGATGGTCATGCCGTCGCGGAGTTCTCCGATGACGTCGTCGAGCGTGCTGGTCTTGTCGGCTGGTGTCGAGGTCTGGGGTGTCGAGGCCTGCAGCGTCGCGGTCTGGGGTGTTGAGGTGTCGGCCATGTCAGCGGCTCCCCTGTGTGGTCTTCGGCTTTCCCGTCGCGACGAATGCGTCGCGGTGCTCGTCGGCAACGCCTGCCAGATTGAGTTCGAACGTGTACCCCTGCTCCAGGCGATAGCTGGCCTTCACGTCGACGGGGTCGATGTGGTTGATCGCCGATTTCGCAGCACGGATGACCCGCGTGTCCTTGGCGGCGATCTGCTCGGCGACGTCGAGCGTCGTCGCGTCGAGCTCGTCGGCCGGCACCACCTTGTAGACGGACCCGAAGTGCAGGAGCTGTTCTGCGGTGACGTTGCTCGCCGTGTAGTACAGCGTGCGCATCATGTGCTGCGGGACGAGACGGGCGAGGTGCGTTGCCGCGCCGAGCGCGCCGCGATCGACCTCCGGCAACCCGAAGACCGCGCCCTCCGACGCGACGATCACGTCGGCGTTGCCGACAAGACCGATTCCGCCCCCCACGCAGAACCCGTTGACCGCGACGATGACCGGCACCTTGCAGTCGTAGACCGCGGAGAACGCGGCGGCACAGCCGTGGTTGGCGGCGATCAGTGCGTCGAACCCCTCGGTTGCCTGCATCTCCTTGATGTCGACGCCCGCGTTGAATCCCCGACCTTCCGCCCGCAATACCACCGCGTGGGTGTCTAGATCGTCGCCCGCCGCGAGAATCGCGTCGGCCAACTCGAACCACGCTGCGGACGGCAGCGCGTTGACCGGCGGATAGTCGACGGTGATGGTCGTGACACCACTCGCCGAGCGCGTACTGGTGATCGGCACGCCATGCCCTCCTCCCGGGACGCATCCCGTGTGTGAACCCCGTGACCAAGGCAGTGAACTCGGATGACCACTGACTCTGAAAACATACCAAGCAAATGCTTGGTTGTTTGGTAGGGTAGCACCCATGGGTCCGCGGTCACAGGTCACACGTCTCGACCCGCCACGGGAGACGAATCTCGGTGTGGAGAAGGCGGTCGTCCTCGTCACCGGTGGTGCGCGCGGCGTCGGTCTGGGTATCGCCAACGTGTTGGCCGATCTTGGTGCGGTTCCGGTGATCTGCGCGCGCAACCCGACCGACGATGCGTTGGCGCTCGGTGAGTTCATCGCGTGCGACGTGCGCGACGAAGCTGCGGTGGCCGCGATGGTTGCGCAGATCGTCGAGACCTACGGCTCGCTCGACGGCGTGGTGAACAATGCCGGCGGATCGCCGTTCGCGCTTGCGGCCGACGCGTCGTCGTCGTTTGCGGGCAAGATCGTCGAGTTGAACCTTCTTGCACCGCTACTCGTCGCTCGCGCCGCGAATGCGGTGATGCAGCAACAGGAATCGGGTGGAGCGATCGTCAACGTGTCGAGTGTCAGCGGTCACCGACCGTCGCCGGGCACGTCCGCGTATGGCGCGGCAAAAGCCGGTCTCGACAATGCGGCGACGTCGCTGGCCGTCGAGTGGGCGCCGCGCGTTCGGGTCAACTCGGTGGTGGCCGGTCCGGTGGAAACCGAACTGGCACAGATGCATTACGGTGACGCAGACGGCATCGCGGCGGTGGGGCGCACCATCCCGATGGGGCGGATGGCAACGCCGCGCGACGTCGGCAATGCCGTCGCCTTCCTGCTCTCACCGCTGGCCGGCTACATCACCGGCTCGACACTCACCGTCCACGGCGGTGGCGAGAAGCCTGCATTCCTCGACGCCGCCAACGCGGGCAACGCCGTGTGAGTGACTCGGAATCAAGGACATTGCATGGGTCGATGCTAGTGAAGGGATTGTGTTGAGCGACAACGGACATGGGTCGAACGCGGATCGCGTGGCCATCGTGACGGGCGCGGGTCAGGGGATCGGACGTGCCCACGCGCTGGCGTTCGCGGCAGACGGTGCGTCCGTCGTGGTGAACGACTACGCCGAAGATGCTGCAGCAGCGGTCGTCGAGGAGATCACCGCGAGCGGCGGTCGGGCCGTCGCTTCGGTCGGCGACGTCGCCGACTGGGACGCCGGCGCTGCGATGGTGGCGACCGCACTCGAGGAGTTCGGGGGCCTCGACATCTTGGTCAACAACGCGGGATTCGTGCGCGACAGGATGCTCGTCGCGATGTCGGAGGACGAGTGGGATGCCGTCGTCCGCGTCCACCTCAAGGGGCACTTCGTCGGACTACGCCACGCTGCAGCGTATTGGCGGGCGGAATCCAAAGCGGGGTCGACGCGGCAGGCCCGGGTGATCAACACCTCGTCGGGCGCAGGGTTGTTCGGATCGGTTGGCCAGGGCAACTATTCGGCGGCGAAAGCAGGTATAGCCGAACTGACCATCCAGGCGGCGGCCGAGCTGGGTGCCTACGGCGTGACGGTCAACGCGATCGCACCGTCGGCGCGCACGCAGATGACGCTTGGCGCCGGTGAGGCGATGGCGGCGCAGATGGCTGCTCCCGATGACGGTTCGTTCGACGCCATGGACCCCGCGAACATCTCCGCGCTGGTCGTGTGGCTCGGATCGGTCGAATCGTCGAACGTCACCGGGAGGGTTTTCGAGGTCGAGGGCGGCAAGATCAGCGTCGTCGACGGCTGGCAGCGCGCAGCGTCGATCGACAAGGGCGCCCGCTGGGAACCGGGTGAACTCACGCCCGTCGTCGACGATCTGTTGGCCAAGACGCCCGCCCCGGTGCCCGTGTACGGAGCACGATGACCGACAGTGCTCCTGCCGACGGCGACGGCGATTCCGTTGGCGGACAACGGATCGCTGCCGCGCGGGCATACGTCGACGCGCTGGTGAGTCACGATCCCTCCGGCGTTCGCCTTCATCCGGACTGTACGCGGGTGGAGATGGGGATCAAGACCGGACGAAGCGGCGACCACATCGCCCGCAGCCTCGCGCGCGGCCCGCAATTCCGTCTGATTCATCGGGTCAGCGGGTTCGAGGCTGTGGTCGAAGGCCACACGGTATCGACCAAGTATCGAGTCCACGTGGCCCCCAAGGCATTCGGCCTGTGGGCGCCGGTGAGCGAATCGTTTCTGATCGACGACGAGGTCCGGATTCGCACCATCGTCGCGCGTTTCGGGTTTCCGCGTCGACGCTGAGTGGGCCACTCAGCGCCGACGCGGTGATGTCAGACCCGGTGATATCAGATCCGGGGATGCCAGACCCGGTGATGTCAGACGAGCTGTCCGTCAGACGCCCGGTGCGCGCACGACCATGGGAACTCCGGGGAAGTAGCCCGCCATCTCCGACCGTGCCTTACGCATCGCGGCGGTGGCGTAACCCTGCTTGCGGAAGTCGGGGTGGACCCAGACGCGGACGTCGACCTCGCCGTCGGTGAGTTCGCCGAATACGAAACCCACCTTGTCGGTGCCGTCGGTGACGACCAGCCAGGCCGCCTCTTCTTCGTCGACGCGTCCGGCGGCCTGTGCGATCTCCTGGTCGATCTCGCGCGCGGGCTGGCCCGAGCCGTCGCCGGCGACCCCGAGTTCGCGGGTGCGCTCGGCAAACAGTTCGGCGTCGTCACTGGGGGAGAAGGCGCGCAGCACGACGGTGTCTCCGCTGCTCGCGGGACGCTCGGCGAGCGTGAAGGTCAGTTGGTGGTTGAGGTCGTCGAGCTCGCTCTGGTTTCTGCGGCGCTCATCCTTGGTCAACTGGTCGAGCTTCATGTCGAGGATTGCCGATGCGCCGAGCTGTGATTTGCCGAGGAGCTCCGCGATCGCGGAGACGGCTTGGGTGTGATCGTCGGCGTCGACGATGGCGTCGAGCACCTCGTGTCGTCGGTCGAGGGCGGTGAGGAGAGCGTCGGCGATGTCGCGACGTTCGGTTGCCAGATCCACATCAGTCATGCTGTCGATCCTAATGAGCTACTGGCCGGTAGGACATGGAACATGTTCTAGTTACCAATCTCGGTCCTAGAAGATTGATTGTCGCACTTAGAGACAGCAATCAGCTGGGTGACCTTCCCTGAATCTAGAACACGTCCTACTCTGTGACGCATGGCATCTGAGATCTCTGAGTCCGAAATCGACCACTTGCGCGGATCGACCCATATGGGCGACCTTCTTGTTGCGGCACTGGCGAAGAACGCGTCGGGTAACGTGCTCGAGCTCGGCGACACCACGCTCACCGGCGCCCAGATGGCCGACGAGATCAGCCGCTACGTGCAGGCTTTCGAGGGACTTGGTTCGGGTACGGGATCGTCGGTAGGGCTCCTCGCGCTCAATCGCCCCGAGGTGCTGTTCGTCATCGGTGCCGGCCAGACTCAAGGTTGGCGACGCACGGCGCTGCATCCCCTGGGCTCGCTCGACGATCACGCGTACGTGCTGTCCGACGCGGGGGTGACAACGCTCGTCATCGATCCGGTGCCGATGTTCGTCGAGCGCGCTGTCGCGCTCATGGAGCGAGTCGACGGACTCAAGCAGATCTTCACGCTCGGCCCCGTGCCCGAGGCGTTGTCGGCGGTGGGTCGCGACGTCGTCGCCGAGGCGGCGGGTTACGACGCTACGACGCTCACCGCGGCAGAGCTCTCGCCGGACCACATCATGTCGATCACCTACACCGGTGGCACCACGGGCAAACCCAAGGGCGTCATCGGCACGGTTCGCGCGATGACGACGATGACGCAGATCCAGTTGTCGGAGTGGGAATGGCCAACGCGGCCGCGCTTTCTGATGTGCACGCCGCTGTCGCACGCAGGCGCGGCGTTCTTCCTCCCGACGCTGATGAAGAACGGGTCGATGGTGGTGCTGAGCAAGTTCGATCCCGCGGAGGTGCTGCGGACCATCGAGGAGGAGAGAATAAGCGCGACCATGCTCGTGCCGTCGATGCTCTACGCCCTGATGGATCATCCGGACTCACGCACCCGCGATCTTTCGTCGCTGGAAACGGTGTATTACGGTGCCTCGCCGATCAATCCGGTGCGGCTGGCCGAGGCCATCGAGCGATTCGGGCCGATCTTCGCACAGTATTACGGGCAGTCGGAGGCGCCGATGGTCATCAGCTACCTCGCAAAGGACGAGCATCCCAAGCCGGGAGAAGACACGCGCAGGCTGTCGAGTTGTGGGCGACCGTCGTCGTTTCTGCGTACTGCGCTCCTCGGGCCAGACGACAAGCCGGTGGCGCCGGGCGAGCCGGGCGAAATCTGTGTTGCCGGACCACTTCTCGCCGCTGGTTACTGGGGGTTGCCGGAGCAGACAGCGGAGACGTTCCGCGACGGATGGCTGCGCACCGGCGACGTCGCGCGTGAAGACGCCGACGGATACTGGTACATCGTCGATCGCACAAAGGACATGATCGTCACAGGTGGCTTCAATGTGTTTCCGCGAGAGGTGGAAGACGTTGTCGCAGAACATCCGTCGGTCGGTCAGGTCGGTGTGATCGGTGTGCCGCACGAGAAGTGGGGTGAGGCGGTGACCGCCGTCGTCGTATTACGTGGCGACGTCGAGGCCGATGACGATGACCGGCAGCGGATCACGGCAGAGATCCAGGATGCGGTGAAGCAGCGGAAGGGGGCCGTGCAATCGCCGAAGGACGTGATCTTCGCGGAGTCGCTGCCACTCACCGGTCTCGGTAAGCCCGACAAGAAGGCGTTGCGCGCTAAGTTCTGGGCGTCGTCGGAGCGTGGCGTCGGCTAGGTCCGTTTCTGCAGCACAGCACGTCTATCGGGACGGGCCTGCTGCAGTTGCCTGCAGAATTTCGTCGCATGCGGCGTCGACTGCCTCTGCGGGATCGACGATGTGACTCGCCAACGCCTCGGCTGCGCGATAAGGCTCACTGGCAGTGAGCAACCTGAGGTCGGTGTCCGAGAGCCGTGACAGCGGCGCGCCTGTCCCGGCTCCGTGGTCGCGAAGGGCTGCCGCCCAGAGTGGTTGGTCGGCGCTGAGCCAACCGATCACTGATGGGATCCCAGCTCGCAGAGCGGCGGCGGTGGTGCCTGCCCCGCCGTGGTGGACGGCTGCTCGGCAAGCGGGGAAGAGGACCTCGTGGTCGACGGGGTCGGTAATGTGCAGCAGGCCATCGCGTTCTGGCAGTGCGTGTCGGGTATGCGCGATCACCCGGAGGCGGAGCGACAGGAGTCCATCAACGACCGAAGAGATCCGCTCGGGTGGGATCTGCATACTCCCGAAGCCGACATAGACGGGGGATGGCCCCGATCCAATCCAGTCGAGGATGTCGGTGATCTGACTATTGTCGTTGTGTCCGTTGAGTTTTGCGCGTGTCTGTTCGTCGGGGAGCAGGAAGCCCGTGAACGGGCGCTGTTCTCCCCACTCGCGCTCGAGGAGCGGGAACAACTCGGCGTCGTACGCCTGGATCTCCGGTGTTCCCTGCCGCCGAAGCCTCGCGCCGATGGTTCCCGATACCGACGGGAGACCCAGACGGCGGCGCAGGGCGCGGTCGTTTGGGCGCTGGGTGAGTGAGAAGAGGTAGTCGGCTGCGCGCCATGTGGCGGCGCTGATCGCAGTTGGCAATGGCCGGTACAGCGGCGACAGATTGTGGTTGGGACGTATCGGGCAGTAGTGCAGCGGGACGAAAGAGATGCTCCGACTTTCTGCGACCGTCGCAGCCCGCTCCTGTGCCAGTGGTCCGCTGACGAGGACATCCGCCGTATCGGCGAGTTCGCCCATGACTCTCTCCGACATCGCCGATCCGTGCGATCCGACCTTGCGTAGTGCGGTCAACCTCTTATACGGATTCCACGACTTGAGGTCTCGCTTCACCAGCGGACTCGAGAGCAATTCCGCAGTCGATGGACACAGGCTGCGCGTCGGCAACCCAGAACGTGAGACAGCAGTGACCAGGTCGTCGGGAACAGCCAACTCGACGCTGTGTCCGCGTCGGCGAAGTTCGGCTCCGAGCGCGACCGCAGGTTGAACATCGCCTCTACTGCCGTGCATGACGAATGCTATTTGCATATGCCCCACTCTGTTTCGGTCAGTCTCCAGGAAGCGAACTCGGTGGCGACCAGTGCGCGGAGCGAATCCCGATCGTTGATCCGAGAGGGGTTCAGCGAGCTCACCGCAAGCGTCAGCACTTCATCTCCGGTACACAACCAGCCGCTGATACCGCCCGCATGGCCCGCCAAGCCGGCGGTATCCGTGGTGACGGCGCGCATGGCGGTAACTCCGGTATGTCCGGTATGAAGTGACGCAAACAAAGGATTTACCCGTCCGACATTGGACGCCACACATAAGGGCGTCGACATCCCACCAGCGAGTCGACGCACGGCCCTGTCGCCCAAAGCCTGTGCAACAGTGGACATCGCGGCCATCGAGCCGGGCCGCGCATCGAGCGTGCGGTATGCCGCCTTGCACGCGTCGCGAATCTCGCTGAGGTCGGTGTAGCGGTTGGAGTCGAGACGTATGTGGGCGGTGACGCCTGTCGTGGCGTTGGCGCGCCGATCGTCCTCACGATGCTGTGACACCGGAATCGACACCGGGACGACGTCTCCGGACGATGCCAGTCCGGCTTTGTCGACGATTCCGACCATCAGCCCGACGAACAGTGAGTTCAGCGTGCCGTTGCGTTCTGCGGCAACCCGAAGTGCTTCCTCGCGATCAACGGTCACGATCACCGAGGGGGGTATGCCTGCTTCGGTTCCGGCAGCCCGCCCTGCGCTTGTCGTCGCTATCGCACCAGTAGGCGCCGGGCTCGGGGAAGGTGCGCGTGACGGTTGGGGGCGCGCAGATCCTCGTGGTGATGCGTCACGAAGTGTCGCGACGACACTGGAAGCCGCCGCGCGAGCTGCCCGCGCCGCAGTGCCTGCTCCATCGGAAAGGTCGGATACGAGGTCGGGCATGGCTACGTCTGTGTTGTAGGCGGTCCCCGACAATGCTTCGACGATCGCCGTTATCAGCGTGGCGCCGTCGCCGATCGCGTGGGCCGCCGTGAATGAGACGTACGTACCAATGCCGTCGGAGTGGGCGGCGCTCAGTCGCCAGGAGGGGCCCGACACGCTGTTCAGAGCGAACTGTGCCTGGGCGTCGACCCATGCGGCAATATTCTCGGCACGCACCGTCTCAGTGAAGAATTCGACCGACCCGGCGGTCGGCGTGTACCGCCACGCATCGCGAGCCGGTGGTGGCCGTCGCGCGACGAGTCTCGATGCGCGACCCGCGCAGAGTCGCTCTCCGAGTCGGGAGAATGCGTCCTCGTCGAGGCGAGTGGGTAGCTGCCATACGCATTGATTCACAACCCCGAGCCCCAGCGCGTGTTCCATCCGTACGAACAGATCGTCGTCGGTGGTCAGACGCTCAACCGGCAGGGCCGAGTGTATCGACCCGGTCGTGCGCGTCGAAGTGGTCGTCATGACCGCGAGAGGTAGGCGCGCAACGTAAGTGGGACAAAGACAATCAAGATCGCGGTGGTTCCCACCAGCGTCCATCCGACGTCGCTTGTGATCTGTCCCTCGTTTGCCAGCCCGCGAAACGCGGAGATGAGGTGTGAGACCGGATTGACGTCAGCGATCGCCTGCATCCAACCGGGCATTGTCGTGGTCGGCACAAACGCATTGGACGTGAACGTCATCGGCATCAGCACGAGCATCGAGATGCCTTGTATCGCTGATACTTTGCGGAGCAGGACACCCAGCAACGCGAAGATCCAGCTCAGCGAGAACGCTGCGTAGACGACAAGTGTGACGCCTGCGATGACCCCGATCACGCTTGCCGGCCGGTAGCCCATGCAGAGGCCGACGACGAGAGACATCACGCTCGCGATGACGTATCGCAGGGTATCCGCAGTCAGCAAGCCTGCGAGTGGCGCGATGCGCGCTATGGGCATGGAGATCAGCCGGTCGAACACACCGCTGTCGATGTCTTCACGTAACTGCGTTCCGGTGACCACCGACGTGGTCACCGCCACCGAGACCAGGACGCCGGGGACAAGCAGGACGAGGTAGTTGTCGACGCCTCCCGCGACGGCTCCGCCGAAGATGTTGGCAAACATCACTGTGAAGACGATGGGCACGATGATCACGTCGAACAGTTGCTGTGGGGAGTGCTTCATCCGGAGAAGCCCGCGACGAGCTAGTGCGAACGTCTGGCGCAGCCCCTGGCTGAAGGGAATCCTGTCGACAGGAGTGATCGGCCATTCGATTCCGCTACTGGTGGCGTCGGCCGTCGCCGCTGCTCCCGAATCGGCGACGCCGGACTTCGTCTGATCGATGGTGCTGCTCATGTCCGGGCCGACTCTCGGGTTGTCATGGCGAAGAAGACATCGTCCAGCGTGGGGCGCTGGAACGAGAAGTCGGCGACCTCGATGCCCGCGGACTCCAGTTGGGACACCGCGTATGCGGCCCGCCCCGGCTCCGAGGTGATCGCCGAGAGCGCGCCCTCGGCAGGAATCTGAACGACATCCGCGGACAACGTTGCCCCCATGATCTCTGCGGCCTCCCGCATTCTGGATCTGTCTTCGAGTTGAACGTGCAGTGTGCGCGTTCCGATGCGCTCCTTGAGCGACCTGGCCGTACCTTCGGCCACCACCCGCCCGCCGTCGATCAAGACGATTGAGTCGGAGAGTTTGTCTGCCTCGTCGAGGTATTGGGTGGTGAGTAGCACCGTCGTACCGTTATCGACGAGGTCGCGGACGACGGCCCACATCTGAGTCCGTGTGGTGGGATCGAGACCTGTCGTCGGTTCGTCGAGGAAGAGCAGCGGCGGAGCGGAGATCAGTGAGGTGGCGATGTCGAGTCGTCGTCGCATGCCGCCGGAGAAACCCGACACGGGGCGCGAGGCGGCGTGACTGAGTCCGAACTGTTCGATCAACTCGTGCGCACGAGAACGAGCCGCACGTCGGCCGAATCCGCGCAGGGTGGCGAACAGCTCGAGGTTTTGTTCTGCCGTCAGATCCTCGTCGAGTGAGGCGTACTGACCGGTCACCGCGATCATCGAACGCACGGCGGTCGCCTGTCTCACGACGTCACGGCCGAAGATCCGTGCCGAGCCGGAGTCCGGCCGGATGAGCGTCGCGAGCATACGTACCGTCGTGGTCTTGCCTGCGCCGTTCGCGCCCAACAACCCACACACCGATCCCGTCGGTATCGATAAGGAAATGTCTGAAACTGCATTGACATTTCCGAATTTCTTACCGAGCGAGTCGGCCTCGATTGCAATCGTCGGCAACATCACCATCGAGTGCCCTCCGTCCTCGTCGGATCATCCGTCAGATCTTCAACAGGCTATTTGCTCGTCGAGAAAGTGTCGAGGCGAGTTGAACCCTGCGAGATTCCTGACAATCCGCATCGAGTGGTATATGTCTCTATCCCCTTAAATTGCCGATCAGCGCACGCTACGGTCACACGGTCCGTGTGCGAGGGTATCGCTTAGTCGCTATTCTTTGGCGACTCCCCGTCGCGATCTGGAGGTAATCGTCATAGCTCAAAACCGCAGACCGCGCTTTGCGTGGCAATGTGCCGTATCAGTTCTGATCACTGTGATTGCAGCGGCGTCGCTGGGAGTTGGGGTTGCACGAGCAGAACCCCTACGTCCGACGATACAGCGAACAGTCGCAGAGGGGCAGGGTGTAACGGCGGTCTACGTCTACTCGGTTGCCATGCGCAAGACGATCAAGGTGCAGGTGATCACGCCCCGTAACCCTTCGGGAACCAGGCCATCGCTGTACCTGCTGAGTGGTCTCGGTGAAGAGGACCCGACCAACAGCATGTGGCTACGCAAGACCGACGCCCGAAACTTCTACGCGAACAAGAATGTGAACGTTGTCATGCCGTTGGCGGGCAACGGAAGCTTCTACACCGATTGGCAGCGCGACGACCCGAAACTAGGCCGCTACCAGTGGGAAACCTTCCTTGTGAAGGAGCTGCCGCCCCTTATCGACGCCGCGTTCGACGGCAACGGACGACGAGGGATCGCGGGGATCTCGATGGGCGCGGGAGCGGGGTTGGTGCTCGCGGCGAGGAACCCGGGTTTCTACAGGGCGGTTGGTGCCTACAGCGGTTGCTACAGCACCACAGGCGTCGCAGGCGAGGCTTATCCACGGGCGATCGTCGCAGCCTTCGGGGGTGACGCAAATAACATGTGGGGGCCTCCCGGTAGTCCGGGCTGGGCGGCCCACGACGTACTGTCGCTCTCGCACAACCTCCGTGGCACCACGCTCTATATATCCACTGGAACAGGGCGGGCGGGCACGTATGACCAACCCGGATATCCGGACAATTCCGACCCCATTGATCGGCAGGTCATTGGCGGAGCAATCGAAACGGGTTCCCTCTGGTGCACCCAACAATTGGAGTCCCGATTGACGGCGCAGCATATTGGGGCGACAATTCGTTACGTTGATCCTGGAACTCACGCATGGCCTTACTGGCGAGACCAGCAGCGTGAGAGCTGGCCCATTCTTGAGCATGGGATGAACAGCTGAATTCCATTCTGTTAACAATGGCTGCAAACCCTCCTCGATACCCGGGGTATTCACGTGTACCCGTGCACGGGTGACTGAAAAGGATGCCGATGGAATACACAGAGCTCGCTGACTATCAGGTTCCCACTGGCGCGATCACCGCGTGGGAAGCTACTGCCGACCCGGATTCATGGTGTGCCGATTCTCGTCGGCTCTCATACATGCACCTCGAGCACGCTCGACGCGCTGCCGAACTCGGTGACGAATGGCACGGACACTGGATCGGAACGGCCTTCACCATCGAGGAGCGGTTCGACCGCGATGCGTTCGCCGCGACTATCAGGCAGTGGTTCGCCCGCCACGAGGCGCTCCGTTCCGCAGTCCAGCTCGGCGGGACTCCTGAGGACGATCTGGTGCGGATGACCATCGAGCCGGAGGCCGTCGGAGTTTCCGGGCTTTCGATGGGTGTGGCGGCGTCGCCCGACGCGGCCCGCCAGAGGATTCAGGACTTCTTCGATACCACGGTCAACCCGTTGACCTGGCCGCACTGCGTCGTCGTGACTCTGGAACCCGATGACCGTGACGACAGATTCCTCGTCGTCTTCGGTGCTGACCACACCGTGATGGACGCCTACACACAGGTTTTCGCGATCAATGAGCTCAGCGCCCTCTATCGCGCGGAGATCAACGATGAGCACCATGGGCTCGCCGAGTACGGCAGCTACCTGGACTTCAGCGATGCGGAGCGGCATCTGGGTGAACAGATCGATGCGAACAACTCTGCCGTCGTCGCCTGGCGGCAGTTCTTCAACGAGTCGCCCACGTCCGTCCAGCCACATGCGATGCCCCGCTTCCCTCGATGTGTCACCGGTGGCCTCGACGCCGTAGTGCCTCCCCGCGAGCCGGATTCCGGTATGCAAGTGAGTCTTTCGCAGGACCTTCTCGACAGCGCGCAGGCCGCTCGATTCAACGACATCTGCAAGGCAGCAGGTGGCTCGGTGACCACGGGTATCTACACTGCGATGTCGATCGCGAGTGCGGCGCTCGCCGGAACCGGCGAAGTGCGATTCGTCAGCCCTGTACACACGCGCACGGGACCCGAGTGGGGCGAGGCTGTCGGGTGGTTCGTCGGTCTCGTTCCCGTGCACCTCGATCCATCTGATGCGCAGACCTTCTCTCAGGCTCTGCCGCGTGTCGCCGAGTCGGTGTCGCGGTACAAGAACGTGGGTACCGCACCGTTCGCCCCGATCGCTGATCTGATCGGGGGCGACGTGACGCCTCCGGGATTCGTCGTGTCCTATATCGATCTGCGGCGGGCGCAGGGAGCTGCGGAATGGGATCGTCGAAACGCGCGAGTGTTGCGCAGTGCCACCCGGGAAGTCGACGAGGTGTACCTGTGGATCAACCGGATTCCCGACGGGATCAACATCTCGACGCGCTATCCGTCGGGGGAGCGTAGGCGCGAGGTCGAAGCTTTCCTCTCGGTGTTCGCGGAGGTTCTGCGTACGATCGTCGACGCTGGTGACCACGACTACATGTTTGCGCGCGAGATGACGTCGCAAGCGTCGGCGGACATCACGGCATGACGGTGGTATTCGGCGCGGCTGCGACGCCAGAACCGCTGCTGCGTAGGCAGTTTCCTGGTGGCACGCCCATCGAGTGGGCGCTGTGTTCAACTGATGCGGCGTTGCAGGCCGCACGTGTGACCGGGGGTGCAACGTTTCTGCAGACCGAGCACGTGGTCACTTCGACCGCGGCGCGTGCCCGCGGCGACGAGCACCGTTCCGTCGTGGGCGCTGTTGCCAGATTCGATACCCCGCTGGACCCGGCTGCGATGGCCGCAGCGCTGACGGCCTTCGTACGACGGCACGACGAACTGCGGAGCTACTACACGCTGGGCGAGGTGGGCGTCGAACGGTACGTCATACCGCAGACCCACATCGAGATGGTGGCGCAGTGGCCGCTGGGCCGGAGTCGGAGAGTCGACGCGGCGGATGCGGGTGACCACCTCGCGAATCGCATCTCCGTTGCGACCGCGTTCGATTCCCCGCAGTCGATGCACTTCGGAGCGTTCGACGGCGATGGTGGATTCACGTTCTACCTCGGCGCCGATCACGTGCACGGGGACGGCTATTCGTTATGGCTGGCGATGGACGAGATCAACGCACTGTATCGGGCGGAGATCTCGGGAACGCCGGTCAAGCTGACCGATGTGGCATCATTCGACAGCTACGTCGCCGATGAGCATCGTCGCGCTGCGCGTGTGCGTGCCGATGACATCGGCGTCAAGGCGTGGCGAGAAGCGCTGGCCATCAAGGGATCTCTTCCCGATTCGCCGGTTCCACTCGGACTCGACGACGACGCTCCCGCGCCTGCGGTGCGCTGCCGTCGGGATCTGCTCACAGCAGACGAAGCGGATGCGCTCGACATCGTCAGTGCTTCGTCGAGCTGGGTCACCATTGCTGGATGCCTGTTCTCCGCGTTGGCATCTGCGCAGTACCTGTGCACAGGGGAGAAGCGCTTCTTCACGACGACTGCGCTGGCAACTCGCGGGCCTGAGTTCGAGTTCACTCAGGGCTGGGCATGCAACTTCGCACCGGTGTACTTCGACGTCGAACCCGGAGCTGACCCGATTGAGTTGGCGCGCACGGCATCCGTCGCGGTGAAGCGGGCCAAGAACGCTGCGGCCGCCCCCATCGGAGCGGTTCTGCAGGTCCTTGCGCGGTCCGGCGAGCTTCCACAGATGGCCGGTTCTCCTCAGATGGTGACCTACATCGATCACCGTCGGCTGCCGGGAATCGACGACCCCACTGTCGGAACCACTGTGGGGTTCCCTGGTATCGGCAAAACCAAGAACTCCAACTTGTGGCTGAGTCGGATGGTTGACGGATTGGTCGTCGAATCTCAAATTCCCGACAACGATGTCGCACGCGCGAACATCAATCGTTATCTCGACACAGTTGCGGCACAGCTCAGAGCGCTCCTGGAATCTGCAGACTCCGCGGTCACCGCGATCGCGGGTACCCGGGTGAGGCAATGAAACTAACTGGTACACAGGATTATTCACTGAGCTCAGGTCAACTCTCCGTCTTTCATGCCGATCTCATCGGAGACGATCTGCCTTCTGATACCGGACTGTCGGAGAACGAACGATTTCACGTTGATTCTCATCGAGCGGGGCATCCGGGTTCGCTGACACTGGTTCTCGACTTTCCCTATCCGGTTGAGCGCGGGCTGCTGGCACGGCTTCCCGAGGTGTTGCTGTCGCGGCATGATGTCCTGCGAACCTATGTTGCAGCGGATGGCCATGACCTCAGTCGGCGCGAAGTCCCCTTGTCGTCGATCGGCGTCAGTGTTGACTCCCAGGCTCCGACCGACTCTTCAGACGCGGGCATGACGAAGCTGGTGCTCGATCGAATCGCCTTGGCATGCAACCCAACCGAGCCGCTTTCGCACTTTTTCGGGGCGGTGCTCCGCCCTGATACCACCACGGTGATCTGCGCGTTCGATCACTTCTACGTCGACGCGCGATCATTGACGGTGCTAGCAGCCGATATCTCTGACGTGGTTGCCGGCCGTGCATTGTCGAGTGCCGGCTCGGGGTTGGCCGCCGTGCGCGCGCACACGTTCAGCGGCGACGTGGCTCCCGACGATCCACGACTTGCCGGTTGGTTCCGATTCCTCGACGAATCGGACTGGGAGATACCAGCTTTCCCTCTCGACCTGGGGCTGGAACCCGGACTTCGAGCGCCGATGAGAACACGGGTGAGCACCCTCCTCGGTAGGTCTGAGGCGCAGCACTTCAGCTCGGCTGTACACACGCGTGGCGCGAGAACGTTCTCGGCGCTGTTGACGTGCATCGGGCGCGCAATCCGTCTGGCTGGTGGTCCGGCCGATACCGCGCTGATCGTGCCGTCGGGGCTCCAGACATCCGAGTCGATCGTTGCCTGGGTGGTTGCCAACATCCCGCTGCGTGTCCGCGGCGAGGGGGACCTCGTCGAACTGTTGCCGCTCAACGCAGATCGACTCGCCGAAGCTCTACCTCTCGCGAGCGTCGGACTGACGGCGGTCTATCAGACATTCGGCAGCAGGCTGCGCAGCACACGCGGCGATGTCTTCATGGTTTCGTACGTCGATTACACCCGTCAACGTCGGCCGTCGAAAGATATTGCAGTGCAGCAGTTATCGGGCGACCACGCGACCGACAACGTGCAGTGGTGGCTGTGGCGCGACGACGATGGCATCCATGTCAGGGTTCGGTACCCCGCTACAGCGGCGGCGGAGTCCGTGGTCGGCGGTGTACTGGAGCTCACCGGTGCTGCGGTCAGGGAGATCAGCGACCGCCTCGTTGATCAGCGAACATCTGTGGGCACGTCGCCGTCGCCCGCGTTCTTGGATTGATACCAATCGAGGTAACCCCGAGTGCCGTAGGCCTGCAGTCGGCGAAGAGATGTGTAGACAACGGCATGCGGTGCGAGCGCTACGGAATCGGCTCCCGCCTGTGCGGTGACGCGCTGCTGTAGGACCGCGTCCTCATCGACATCGTCGATCTTCGTCCGCGGGAATCCACCTGCCGCACAGTAGGTATCAGCGGTGACCGCCAGATTGTTGCCGACAACCAGGAAACTCTTTCGTAGGTGCGCCGGCTGAGATCGTGTGCGCAACCAGGTGATGAGGTGTCCGAGGCGCCACGTCGTGCCGATCAGGTTGAACGCGATGGCACGCGCTCCGTCGGAACTGCGGGCACGCACTCGACCTCCCGCGAGGCTCTTGCCATCGAGCAGTGGGGCGACGATCTGTGTCAGCCAGTCCGGCGCGGGGAGCGTGTCGGCGTCGGTGCGAGCGATGAACTCGGCTCCGGCGTCGATGGCGTAACGAAAGCCCGAGTCTGCGGCACTACCCGTGCCCTTCTCGACTTCGGTGAGCACATCGATGGGGACAGCCGAGTGGGACGCGAGCTCGCGAACGAGATCACCGGTCCCGTCGGTACTGTTGTTGTCCACCACGATGATGCGGAATGGCGCGCGCGCATCGTGGGCGGCTGTATCGCGAAAAGTTTGCTGTTGCAGCGCGCGGATCGTGTCTTCGATGTAGTCGACCTCGTTGTAGGCGGGGACCACGACAGCGACTCGCGGGGCCGCCAACTCAGTGCTTTCGTTCGCCATGCTGCCATTCAACCGGGATGGTGACTGTCTTGCACGTGAATGTGATGTGAGTAAAGCGACGTCGGGGTAGTGGGCAATCCAGAGACGCAGAGACTGCTCAGTGCGCGACCGGGCAGCCCCCAGTTGCGCCGTAGCGAACGGGCAGGTCTTTGACGCCGTTGAGCCAGCCTGATCGCACACGACGCAGCTCGCCGATCCGCTCGATGTCGGGAAGTACGTCTGCGACAGCGTTGAGGATCAGGGAGAGTTCGAGGCGCGCGAGGTTGGCGCCGATGCAGAAGTGGGCGCCGTTGCCGCCGAACGCGAGATGCGGGTTGGGATCTCGGAGGATATTGAACGTGAACGGGTCGTCGAAGACGTCCTCGTCGTAATTTGCCGAACCGTAGAAGATGCCGACCCGTTGTCCCGCGGCGATGTCGACGCCCTCGATGCTGGTGTCCACCTTGGCCGTCCGCTGGAAGGCGTTGACCGGAGTCGACCAGCGCAGCACCTCGTCGATCGTGGTTTTCGGGCGCTGCGACTTGAACAACTCCCACTGCGCTGGATGGGACATGAAGGCATTCATGCCGTGGCTGGTCGCGTTGCGCGTCGTCTCGTTTCCCGCGGTGATCAGCAGGATGACGAAGAACCCGAACTCGATGTCGGACAACGACTCTCCGTCGATGTCTGCTTCTATCAGCGTGGTGACGATGTCGTCGGTGGGGTTGCGCCGACGCTCCTCGGCCATCGAATAGGCGTAGCCGAGCAGCTCGGCGTTGGCCATCGCGGGGTCGATCGTGTTGTCGGGATCGTCGCTGTTGATGATCGCGTCGACGAGCTCGTGAATACGCGGACGGTCGGCTGTCGGGACACCGATGAGATCCAGAATCGCCTGTAGGGGAAGGTGGATGGCCACGTCGTCGACGAAGTTTCCCGACTCCTTGGCTGCGGCCGATTCGACGATCCGGCGCGCCGAAGTTGCGAGATTCTCCTCCAGTGACCCAACAGCCTTCGGTGTGAACAGTCGCGACACGATCTTGCGCAGACGAGTGTGCTCCGGCGGATCGTGGTTGACGAGTAGCGCCTTGGTGAACTCGATCTGGTCGGGGGTGACGTAGTCGGGGAGTCGGATGATGGCGCCGTTGGCATTCGTCGACCACACCTGGTTGTTCTTCGAGATCTCGCGCACGTCTCTGTGTCGTGAGATCACCCAGTAGCCGCCGTCCGTGAAACCCGAGGTGCCGAGTGGCTGTTCGTTCCACCAGACAGGCGCGGTCTGGCGCAGGTGAGCGAATTCGGTTTTCGGTAGCCCGGATTCGAGCACATCGGGATCGGTGAAATCGAAGCCCTTGCCGAATGGGCAGGCCGCATCGGTGGTGATGGCTGTCATGGCTTCACCATACAGTCAGACCGCATGTGTATGGTCGTTTTCCCGTGATACGGTCTGCGCTGGTAGAGGTCGGTACTGGGAAGTGGGTGCCGGGACATAGGTACTGGGAAATCGGTGCCGGGAGGTGGTCGCGAAGGATGCGTACGCACGGCTGGGCCGGAAGTGTTCCGGTCGACGACGCCGAAGCGACGGCGCGCATCCTTGCGGCCGCACGGTCGGCGATCGACGAACACGGTGTAGCGACGACGATCAGCGACGTCGCGCGCACTCTCGGGGTCACTCGCCAGACGGTGTATCGATACTTCCCCAGTACCGAGGCGCTGCTCCGGGCAACCGCTCTCGACGCCGTCGGTGCATTTCTCGAGCGAATCGCGCTACGTGTCAGCGGTATTCGTGAGCCCGACGTCGCGGTCGTCGAGGGAATCGACGTGGTCCTCCAGGAACTGCCAGACGACCGCTACGTCGGCCTTCTGTTCGCGGCGGACAATGTGAGTCTGTTCGCGGTGGAGGGGGTGACGTCGGAGGCCGGTCAGGCATTCGCACGTTCGATGGTCGAGCGCATGGATGTCGACTGGGCTGCACGCGGATACGGCCCGGCCGAGATGGACATCATCGTCGAAATCGTCTTGCGCACACTGCAGTCCATGATGATCGACCACAGTACGGCACGTTCGGGTGCGCAGCGTCGTGCATTCCTCGATGCGTGGGCGGGTGCGGCGATCCGCGCGTTGCCGACGGGCGCAGCCGTGCCGGGTGATCGCATCTGACTCAGCGTGGTGTGCAGATCACCGCCGGGATGGTGCGCTCGGTCCACGCCTTATAGGTGTCGAAGTCGGCGTACAGCTCCACCAGGCGAGGCCAGAGTCGTTCGCGCTCCCGTTCGTTCGCCGTATGTGCCGTGTATTCGCCTGTCTGCGAACCGATCTGGATCGACACGTCGGGGTTGCTGCGCAGGTTGAGGTACCATGCCGGGTTCGACGGTAATCCGCCCTGCGAGGCGACGACGACGATCGTGTCGCCGTCGCTCAGATAGAGGAGCGGCACGGTGCGCGGTTGGCCGGACTTGCGGCCGATCGTGGTCAGCAGACATACGTCGACGGGGTTGCGCATCGCCGCGCCGACCCGCCATGTGCGGCCGAGCCGACCTCCGCTGCGTTTGTACAGTGCGGTGTTGAGGCGTGAGCCGAGCTTGATCGCTTTCGACACGATCGGTGAATCGAGTTGTGTGGGACGGTTTTCGGCCTTCATGCGCTCTCCCGTGACTCTCAGATGCGCTCGAGGATGGTGCCGGTTGCCAGTGCGCCGCCCGCGCACATGGTGACCAGAGCAGTCTGTGCGTCACGCCGTTCGAGTTCGTGGAGTGCGGTGGTGAGCAACCGCGAACCCGTGCTGCCGACCGGATGTCCGAGGGCGATAGCGCCGCCGTTGACGTTCACCTTGTCCATGTCGGCGCCGTGCACGCGAGCCCAACTGAGTACCACCGACGCGAATGCCTCGTTGATCTCGACGATGTCGATGTCGGACAACGACATTCCCGCCTTGGCCAACACCCGTTCGGTGGCTTGGACCGGGCCGTCGAGGTGGTAGTACGGTTCGGACCCGACGAGGGCGGCGGCCCGCAGTCGTGCTCGTGGGCGGAGTCCGAGCTCGCGCGCTCTGGTCTCGTCCATCAGCAGGACGGCCGCAGCGCCGTCGGAGATCTGCGACGACGTGCCCGCGGTGTGGATGCCGCCGTCGATGACCGGCTTGAGTGCCGCGAGCGATTCGGGTGTGGTGTCGCGAAGGCCCTGATCGCGTGTGACGTCGATGATGTTGCCGGTCACCACGCCCTCTTTGGTGCGCTCAGGGGCCTTGAGGCTCAACACTTCACGGTCGAACCGGTGCTCGTCCCACGCCTGATGTGCGCGTTGCTGGCTGCGCACCCCGAGTTCGTCGACGTCGGCGCGGGTGATCCCGCGGCGTGCTGCGATTCGCTCTGCGGCTTCGAATTGATTGGGCATCTCGACGTTCCAGGAGTCCGCGTGGTACGGGCCGGCGTCGACGCCAACGTTGGCTCCCAGCGGGGTGTGCGTCATCAGCTCGACGCCGCACGCGATGCCGACGTCGATCACGTCCGAGGCGATCAGCCCGGCGATCAGGTTGTTTGCCTGCTGCGCCGAGCCGCACTGGCAGTCGATGGTCGTCGCGCCGGTTTGCTCGGGAAGTCCGGCCGACAGCCACGCCTTGCGCGTGATGTTGCCGGCCTGCGCTCCTGCCTGGGTGACACATCCGCCGATGGCCTGCTCGACCAGCGATGCGTCGATACCCGCCTTCTCGATCAAGCCGCGCTGAGTGAGGCCGAGTAGCTCCTCAGCGTGTAGACCGGAGAGCCAGCCCGCCCGCTTGCCGATGGGGGTTCGCACTGCTTCGACGATTACCGGCACACCCATGTCCGTCACCTTTCGGGCTTCTACTTTTCTACTACTTCTCCGCGCAGCCCTCTTGCTTGCGGACTGCACTGGCACAGATCTACTGCTCTGGCATGAAAGTAGAACATGTTCCTGTTTCTGTCCATGGCGGCGGCAGAAAAGTAGAACGAGTTCCTGTTTTGGTGCGATACTGTGTGTACAGTGAGCGTCAGTGAGACGTGAACACGTTCGCGTCTCGGTTGTAAACATTGAGAACAGGGTGGTATTTCACGTGATTCAGACCGACGGCGTGGGGGCCGACCAGACGTCATCCTCACCGGCAGCATCATGCCCGTTCATGCATCAGGAGGGGTGGGATTTCACCAGTCCGGACCTGCTCGAGAAGGGCATCCCGGTCGCCGAGTTCGCGGCCCTGCGCAAGACCGCTCCCGTCTGGTGGAATGCCCAGCTCCCGGGTAAGGGTGGCGGTTTCCACGACGGTGGGTACTGGGTCGTCTCGAAGCACGCACACGTTCGCGAGATCTCGAAGAACAACGAGGATTGGGCAACGTCGACCAACGGCGTCATCATGCGGTTCGACGACGAGATGCCTCAAGATCAGCTCGACGTCACTAAGGCGCTGTTGATCAATCACGACCCGCCGGAGCACACCCGCCTGCGCAAGGTGATCTCGAAGGCGTTTACGCCGCGGGCCGTGCAGGCGCTCGAGGAGAAGCTCGACGACGCGGCGCGCACCATCGTGCGCCAGGCGGCCGACCGGGGAACCGGCGACTTCGTCCACGACGTGGCCGTCGACCTCCCGCTGCTGGCGATCGCCGATCTGCTCGGTGTCCCGGAGTCGGATCGCAAGAAGCTGTTCGACTGGTCGAACGGCATGATGAACTACGACGATCCCGAGTTCGCAGGCGTCGATCCGCAGATGGCGTCGGCAGAGATCCTCGGCTATGGCTACAACATGGCGGAGGAGCGTCGAAAGTGTCCTGTCGACGACATCGTCAGCACGCTGGTCAACGCCGACATCGACGGTCAGCACCTCGATGAGGCCGAGTTCGGATTCTTCTTCATCCTGCTCACCGTCGCTGGCAACGAGACCACGCGCAACGCGATCAGCCACGGCATGAATGCCTTCCTGGAGCATCCCGACCAGTGGGAGTTGTTCAAGAAGGAACGCCCCGCGACGGCGGTCGACGAGATCGTGCGCTGGGCGACGCCGGTGAACTGCTTCCAGCGCACCGCCAAGCGCGACACGCAGGTCGGCGGCGTCGACATCAAGCAGGGGCAGCGCGTCGGATTGTTCTACGGCTCAGCCAATTACGACGAGGACGTGTTCGACGATCCGTTCTCCTTCAACATCCTGCGCGACCCCAACCCGCACGTCGGATTCGGCGGCAACGGAGCGCACTTCTGCGTCGGTGCGAACCTCGCACGCATGGAGATCAACCTGATGTTCAATGCAATCGCCGACCTCGTGCCCGACATCTCGCGGCTGGACGAGCCGCGTCGACTCCGGCACGGTTGGATCAACGGCGTGAAGGAACTCCAGGTCGACTACGGGACTCGGTGACCGATGACCAGTGCAGCCCAACAGGATTCGAGTCAACCCGCATATCTGGGCATCGATAGGGAGAACAATCCCGCAGTGGTGGCAGGTCGGCGATCGCGGGAGGCGGTCGCGGCTCGTGACAAGGAGGCCTGGCTCGACAACTTCGCGGCCGACGCGAAGGTCGAGGACCCGGTCGGGCCGTCGATGTTCGATGAACGAGGGGTCGGATTCCAAGGGCGAGAGCGTATCTCGCAGTTCTGGGATCTGTCGATCGCGACAACCGAGAGCATTGACTTCGTCTTCGACGATGAGATCATCTGCGGCAACGAGGTCGCGTACGTCGGGAAGATCGTGACCCACATCGCGGGCCACGTGTCGGAGGCGCACGGCGTGTTCACCTATCGCGCCGACGAAGAGGGCAAGCTGTCGGCGCTGCGCGCGTTCTGGGAGGTCGAGAAGACGATCAACTCGGTCCGGCCAGCCTGACGTCTGGGACTTTTTGGCCTGACGTCGAAATCCGCACCTCGTCTGTGGCACTTTACCTTCGGCACTGCCGAAGGTAAGGCGTGACAGATGAGGTGCGGATTTTTGTTGGAACCGATCCGACGCTGCGTGCGTCACAACGTGCATGGTCCACTTCCATGGCGTCACGGGCGCGGTCAATCGCGCTGAGCTCCTCGCGGCGGGTTACGTCGACCGTGAGATACGGCTGGCGCTCGACGTCGGAACCCTCGTGTCGCTGGCGCCGGGAGTGGTGATTCCGCGCGATCTGCTGGCAGAAGACACTCCTGAGGAGCGGCACCGGCAGCGAGCGCTTGCCGTGATACGACGCGACGCCCGCACGCCGGAGGTTCGGGCTGCCAAACACACTCGCGCGCTGGCACTTTCGTCGGCCGCCGCGGTGCTTGGCTTACCTGTCTGGGGGTTGGATACCTCGCGGGTGTCGATCGCAGACAGTGGACGCACGCCGGGCACGCGCACCACATCGCGTACGAGGTTGATCACCGACACCCGACCACCAGCCCTCGTCGAGGTCGACGGTGTGCTGGTGGTGTCGCCTGCTCGTACGGTGGTCGACATCGCGCGCACCGGCGCACGGATACCAGCGATCGCGGTGGGCGACGCCGCGCTGCACGCCGGACTGTGCACCGTCGACGATCTGCAGAATGAGCTGGACCTGCTCGTGGGGATGCGGGGGCGTGCCGCGGCGATCCGCGCGGTCGGCCGGTGCGACAGTAGGACGGAGTCGGTGCTCGAGACGCGCAGCCGCGTCGAACTGGTCGACGCAGGCGTCCCGGAGCCGGAGCTGCAGGTGAACATCTATGACGCGCACGGGAACTTCCTCGCGCGCGTCGATCTGTACTGGCGCGATGCGCGGCTGTGCGGAGAGGCCGACGGCAACAAGAAGTACGGCGACGATGCCGACGAGACCCGACGTGCGCTACTCGCCGAGAAGTCGCGCGGCGACGGGATCGTCGAGACCGGACACGCCTTGTTGCGGTGGGGCTGGCGCGACGTCGACGAGCCTGCGGTCCTGGCGCGTCGGGTGCTGGGCATGCTCGGGCGGCGCGCGGCGTAAGGGCGGCTGGTTGTGCAGGGCTCGGTGCAGCTACCTGATCTACGTGCAGCCACCTTGGGCGGTGCAGAAGGTAGCTGTACGCAGATGAGGTAGCTGCGCGCCAGGCTGGTGCGGCCCAGCTAGTTCGACGGCTTGTCGGCCAGTGGTCGGGTGTTGGGCATGCTCGGGCGGCGCGCGGCGTGAGGGGCGGCTCTGAGCCAACGTCTGTGCAGCTCTCGGTACAGCTACCTGATCTACGTGCAGCTACCTTCGGCAGTGCAGAAGGTAGCTGTGCGCAGATGAGGTAGCTGTGGGCCGGGTCGCTGGCTCTTAGATCAGTTGGTGCGCGGCCCGGCTAGTTCGACGGCTTGTCGGCGCCGACGAGCCACATCGAGTAGTACTGCGCTCCGCCGCCGTAGGCGTGGCCGAGGGCTTTGCGGGCGTCGGCAACCTGGTGGTCGCCCGCCTTGCCCATCACCTGGATCGCGGCTTCGGCGAAGCGGATCATGCCCGACGCCCCGATCGGGTTCGACGACAGCACGCCGCCCGACGGGTTGAACGGGATGCGGCCGCCGATCTCGGTCTCGCCGGCTTCGGTGAGCTTCCAGCCCTCGCCCTCGGGGGCGAAGCCGAGGCTCTCGAGCCACATGGGCTCGAACCACGAGAACGGGACGTAGACCTCGGCGACGTCGACCTCGTCGATCGGATTGTCGATGCCCGCGGACTTCCACAGTGCTGCTGCGGCGTCGCGGCTGGCCTGCGGGTTGACGGTGTTGCGGTGCGCGAAGAACAGCGGTTCGGTGCGCATCGCGGTGGCGTGGACCCAGGCGACGGGGCGGCCGTCGGCGACTGCGGCGTCGGCGACCTGCTCGTCGCCGATGACCACCGCGCATGCGCCGTCGGAGGACGGGCATGTCTCGTCGTAGCGGATCGGGTCCCAGAGCATCTGCGATGCCATCACACTTTCGACCGTGATGTCGGGTTGGTGTAGGTGGGCCAACGGGTTTCGCGCGCCGTTGCGTCGATCCTTGGTGGCGACCATCGCGCCGATGTGCTCGGGCGCGCCCGACTGCCGGATGTAGGAGCGCACGTGCGGGGCGAAGAATCCGCCCGCTCCCGCGCCGACCGGCTTGGTGAAGGGAACCGGAAGCGACAACGCCCACATGGCATTTGACTCCGACTGCTTCTCCCACGCGATCGCGAGCACACGCTTGTGCACGCCCGCGAACACCAACGACGCCGCGACGTTGGCCGTCGAGCCGCCGACGGAGCCTGCGGTGTGCACACGGATCAGTCGTTTGCCAACGGCGCCAAGGGCATCGGCCATGGCCAGCTCGGGCATCATCGAACCCTCGAAGAGATCCGGCGCCTTGCCGATGACGATCGCGTCGATCTCGTCGATGCTCACCCCGGCGTCGGCGAGGGCCGCGTCCATCGCCTCGCGGCACATGCCTGCCATCGTGACGTCGTGCCGCTTGGCGACGTACTTGGTCTGCCCGGTGCCCAGGACCGCCGCACGGTTGTTGTGTGCCATCAGTTGTCTTCTCCCACAATCGAGTCGCCGCTCTTCGAATCACCGCTGTTCGAGTCACCCTGCAGCGTGACCACCATGTTCTGTTGCAGCAGAGGGCCGCTCGTCGCGTGTGCCACCGCGGTCCGCGCATCACCGGTCAGGATGGAGTGCGCCGCGTAGCCGATGCGCTGCAGTCCGCCGCTGAACAACGAATTACCCGTGAGCAGGCCGCCGGACGGATTGATCCGCACGGAGTCGGGCAGGCCGAGCGCGTTGCGGACGATGATCTCCTGGTGTGTGTAAGGGGCGGCGATCTCGGCGACGTCGACGGCGCGGGTGCGATCGCCGAATGCGGTGTCGGCGGCCAGTGTCGTCGACGGCGAGACCGTGAGATCTCGTGCACCGAAGTTGGCGCTGTCGATCCGGTGGTCCCAGCCGGTGACGAATGCGGGATTGGCGACGAGCTCGCGGGCGCGGCGTTCACTGGCGATGATCACGGCCGCGGCGGCATCGGTGAACGGTGCGATGTCATGTGCTCGAAGAGGATTGGCGACGTAATCGGTCGCGAGCAGGTCGTCGGTCGACGCCCCGGTCGTGCGGGCGGCGACTGCGGCCATGTCGGTTTCGGTCCACGTACCGGCGTCGAGGCCTGCGCGGGCCTGCAATCCGGCGAGAGCGCGGTCGCCCGGCCAGAGTGGAGCGACGGTGTAGGGGTCGGTCTGCATCGACAGCGTGCGATTGCTATCTCCCGCAGAGGATTTGCCGAAGCCGTAGGCAAGGGCGAGGTCGACCTCGCCGCTCGCGATCTTCACCCACGCCTCGTACAGCGCCCACGCGCCGTCCATCTCGACGTGGGATTCGTTGATCGGCGGCATCGCGCCGATCGAGTCGATGGCCGAGATGAACGAGAAGGCCCGTCCGGCAAGATAATCCGACGATCCGCTGCACCAGAACTCGATGTCGGTGCGGGAGATGCCGAGCTCGGCGTAGAGCTTGTCAAAGCAGGGGATCAACATTTCGACACCGTTGGTGGTGCCGTGTGTGCCGACGATGTTGGGACTGTGGGCGAACCCGACGATCGCGATGCGGGGGAGGGTCACGTGCTTCTCCTAGAGATGGGGATCGCGGGTCAGAGGAACTCGCGGTAGGTGTCGTACTCGGCGTCGGGTTCGCCGGTGGGGCGGAAGTGGCTGATCGATCCCATCGACAGCTCGCGCTCGTCGTCGGGAACCCAGACCGCCTGCACCCGCATGCCCATGCGAACCTCGTCGGCGGGAGCGTCGAGGATGAGGTGCAGGAACGGGATGTCGGAGCCGTCGAGCAGCACGTACGCCGCGACGTAGGGTGGCTTGATCCGCTGCCCCTGGAACGGCACGTTGACGATGCAGAACGTCGTGACGGTTCCGGTGTCGGGGAGTTCGACGTGTTCGACGGCAGGCGCACCGTCGGCGGGACTCACCGAGCGTGGCGGGAAGTAGACGCGCCCGGCGTCGACGCCTGAGCCGATACGCGTCCCGATCAGCTTGCCCGCCTTGAGGCCTTCGAGATAGCGCGACTCCTCTTCGGTCGCGGAGTGAATGATGCTCGTCGTGATCGGGGTGGTGATGATGACGTTCTCGTCGTCGGGATTCTCGGCGGTGTTCGGTTCGGCCTGCTCAGCGGAGTCGCCGGATGCGAAGTAGGCGATGTCGTCGATGCGTCCGCTGCGTGCCGCACGCCAGACCGCGTGTACCCGCATACCCGTTTCCATGTCTGCCTGCCCGTCGACCTTGACCGCGTGCAGCAACGCGGTGTCGGCGCCGTCGAGTCGGATCAGCGCCCATGCGAACGGTGCGTCGAACGGCTGGCCGTCGATGTGGTCGGGATTCCACGACCACGTGACGACCGTGCCGACGGAGGCGACGTCGACGATGTCGGTGATCGGTGCGCCCGACGCGGCGTCGTATTCGATCGGCGGTACCGACACGGTTCCGTCGGCCGACCGTGATCCGACGATGTGGCCGTCGCGTAGCCCGAATGCGAACCGGCTCAACACCGGTCCGAGCGAACGCGTGTAGCTGAACGTGTTGCTCAGCTCAGCGGTCAGGATGGCGGTCTCGGGATCGGGCACCACGGCGACGGGGCTGGCGGTCGTCGCGGCCGGAGATGTGTCGATGCTGCTCACACTTCGAGTAGAACACGTTCTAGTATTGGGGCACAAGGCCGTGATGACGGTTGTCTTCGTGGTGCCGACGTGGAGAGGTCGAGGTCGTGAAACTTGCGCTGCAACTGGGATATTGGGGAGCGGATCCCATCGTCGACGCCCCGGAGCTCATTGCCGCGGCCGAGGAGTCGGGATTCGACGCCGTGTTCACCGCGGAGTCGTGGGGGTCGGACGCCTACACCCCGCTGGCCTGGTGGGGCGCGGCGACGTCGCGGATACGGTTGGGGACCGCGGTTGCGCAGTTGTCTGCGCGACCGCCCACATCGCTCGCGATGCATGCGCTGACCCTCGACCATCTCTCGGGCGGCAGACACATCATCGGGCTGGGGGTGTCGGGACCTCAGGTCGTCGAAGGGTGGTACGGGCAGCCGTTCGGCAAACCACTCGCTCGCACAAGGGAATACGTACAGATCGTGCGCGACGTTCTGTCGCGCGCCGACCGAGTGCGCAGCGCGGGACCGCACTATCCGCTGCCGTATCCGGCCGACGCACCAGGTGCGACGGGACTGGGCAAATCGCTCAAGCCGATCACGCATCCGCTCCGCGCCGACATACCGATCTGGCTGGGCGCGGAGGGGCCGAAGAACGTCGCACAGACCGCGGAGATCGCCGACGGCTGGCTTGCGATCTTCTACAGCCTCTCGCTCGCCGATCAGTACGAGTCGTGGCTCGCGGAGGGATTCGCGCGCCCGGGTGCGCGTCGGACGCGCGACGACTTCGAGGTCGCGGCAACCGTGCAGGTGGTGATCACCGACGACGTCGCCGCCGCTGTCGACGCGTATCGACCCGCCACCGCGCTGTACGTGGGCGGGATGGGCGCCAAGGAGAAGAACTTTCACGCCGAGCTGTACCGCAGGATGGGCTATGGCGAGGTGGTCGATGAGATCGGCAGGCTGTTCCTCGCGGGTCGTAAGGAGGAGGCACTCGCAGCGGTGCCCGACGAGATGGTGCGCGAGACGATGATCGTCGGTACCGCCGACGAGGTGCGCGAGCAGATCAAGCAGTGGGAGTCGGCGGGTGTCTCGATGCTGATGGTGACCACGCGCGACGCCGCCGCGATCCGCGAGCTCGCGACGCTGGTGTGAGCGGCCGTCAGCCGACGGGCTGTTCCGACAACCGGGCGGGCACTCTGCGCGGTGTCAGCGAGACGTAGAAGTCTTTGGGCACCATGGTGAGTCGCTCGTCGACGCGAAGTTCATAGTCGGGATCGGGTGCGACGTCGTATCGATGGAGCAGGCTCGCGAGGACGAGTACCGACTCGTGGAGCGCGAATTGTCTTCCGATGCAGGCGCGTACGCCGTTGCCGAACGGTTTGTAGGTGTGCGCCGGACGCTTCTTGATGTTCTCGGGGAGGAAGCGGTCCGGATCATAGGAATCGGGATCGTCCCAGACCGCGGGATCGCGGTGGACCTGGGCGAGGATGATGACCGCCCAATCGTCCGGTGTCATGCGGTAACGCCCGCCGAGCATCGTCGTCGATCGTGGGCTGCGTGCGAATGCGGGCACCGTCGGCCAGATTCGTAATGCCTCGTCGAGTGCGCGCCGGATGTAGCGCAGGCGTGGCACCTGCTCGAAAGTCGGCATCGCCGTCGGATCGTCGCCGAGCGCGTCGTCGGCCTCGCGTTGTGCCTGTTCAAGGCATTCGGGGTGCTGTGACAGGTAGTACAGCGCGAACGACAAAGCGCCCGAGGTGGTTTCGTGTCCCGCGACGAGGAAGGTGAGGATCTGGTGTCGGATGTTCAACGGTGACAGGCGTTCTCCGGTCTCGGGATGTGCGACGTTGAGCATGATCCCGAGCAGGTCGTACTGGTCGGTGGTGTGCTCGCGTTCTGCGATGAGGTCGTCGAGCAGGTCGTCGACGTAGTTCTGCGCCTGCGCGTTGCGGCGGTCGAGCAGGGCGGTGAGGTAGCGTCCGCCGGGCGCGGTGCGCAGTGCTCCCTTGCGTCGACCGGTTTCGAGCGCGCGGATCATGGCACTGACGAACGGGTGCTGCTCTGCGGAGGTGAAGGACCCGAAGTCGTGGCTGAATGCGGTGCGGCTCAATGTTTCCATGGTCAGCTTCGTCATGTCACGCGTGACGTCGACGGTGGTGGTGTCGGCGGGGTCGGTCGGTAGTGCGTCCCAGTAGTCGAACAGTTCGTTGGCCGTCTGCAGCATGATCGGGTGATAGGAGCGCATGGCCGACTTGGTGAACGCGGGCATCAGAAGGTCATGTGCCAGTTGCCAATTGGACTCGTCATTGCGGGCGGTGAACAGGCCGTCGCCCGCGTAGTCGCGTAGCGCCTCGATCGCGGGCGGAAGCGCCTTGCAGAACTGCGATTCGTCGCAGAGTTCGGCGGTGAGTTCGGCCGAGGCGATGAAGACGAACTTCTGGCGGAAGACCTGCATCTCGTAGATCGGGCCGAGGTTGGCGCCGAGGGTCAGCATGCTCAGCAACGGATGGCGGGGATCGGCGACGCCGAGATCGCCGATCAGTGGCTTTCGACGCCCGGGACTCGGAAATCGTTGACCTGACCAGTCGTTGTCGATGTGCAGCCGCGCCATGCTCCGACCCTGCCGCCTTCCGGTTGGCCTGTCAACGAGTGGTCACTCGGCGGTGTTCACCAGTGGTCACTCGCCGGTGAAGACGGGCTTCTCCTTGTTGGCGAATGCCCGTGGGCCGACTTTGGCGTCTTTGCTCATGAAGACACGCATCCCGAGGTCGGCGTCGATCTTGAACGCGTCCTCCTCGTGCATCCCCTCGGTGTCGCGGATGGTCTTGAGGATCGCCTGGACGGCGAGCGGGCCGTTGGCGGCGATGACGTCGGCGATGTCGAGGGCCTTGTCGAGCGCCGAACCGTCGGGTACGACGTGGCCGATCAGGCCGTACTCCTTGGCTTCGGCTGCGGTGATGTGGCGTCCGGTGAGCAGGATGTCGGCGGCGATCGTGTAGGGGATCTGACGAACGAGCCGTACGGCGCTGCCGCCGAGGGGGAACAGGCCCCATTTGGCCTCGGAGACACCGAACTTCGCGCTCTCGCCCGCGACTCGGATGTCGGTGCCCTGCAGGATCTCGGTGCCCCCGGCGATGGCGGGTCCCTCGACGGCTGCGATGAGCGGTTTGGTGAGTCGACGGCCCTTGAGGAGTGCGGGCATCCGGGTGAGGTCCCACCCGCCGTCGGCGAACTTGTCGCCCGCGGGCTTGGCGTTCATCGACTTGAGGTCGGCGCCCGCGCAGAAGTATCCGCCTGCACCGGTCAGGATGGCTACACGGATGTCGGGATCGGCGTCGACCTGATCCCAGGCCTCTTCCATGATCGCCATCATCTCCGTCGACAACGCGTTGCGCGCTTCCGGGCGATTCATGGTGACGATGAGAACGTGGCCGCGCTTCTCGACGAGGCACTCCGGCATCTGTACTCCTCGGTGGCTGGTGATCGGTAGCCGAACAGGCCTTGCCGAAAACAGTAACACGTTCTAATTTTGTCGTCATGGCCTTCCATATCGCTGACCTGATCGAGCACGCCGTCGACCTGATGCCCGACCGGACCGCGCTGGAAACAGACGACCGGTCGATGACGTATGCCGAGCTGGAGCGAGAGGCGAATGCGCTCGCGCACGAACTGATCGAACACGGCGTCCGGCCGACCGACTCGGTGGGTCTGTACAGCAGGAACACCCTCGAGTGCGTCGTCGCGATGCTGGCGATCTTTAAGGTCCGTGCGGTGATGGTAAACGTCAACTACCGGTACGTCGCGGCAGAACTCGAGCACATCGTCACCGACTCGGACATGAAGGTGTTGATCTACGAGCGCCAATACGGTGACCGCGTGCGGAACGTGTTACCGAATGCGCCGAAACTGGCGCACGTGATCGTCGTCGAGGACGGCAGCGACGAGCCTGCGCCCGACGGCGCGATTCCCTACAAGGATGCCATCGCGAGGGGGAGCGTCGACCGTGACTTCGAGCCGCGGAGCGACGACGACCTGTACATGCTCTACACCGGCGGCACGACGGGGTTCCCGAAGGGCGTCGTCTGGCGCCAGGAGGACATCTGGCGGGTGTTGGGCGGCGGAATCAGCTTCTACACCGGTGAGCGCGTGTCCGACGAGTGGCAGCAGGCTCGTGACGGTGCGGCGGGGGGACAACTGGTGCGCTTTCCGATCCCGCCGTTCATCCACGGCGGGTCGCAGTGGGCCGTGTTCCAAGAACTCTTCGTCGGCGGCAAGGCCGTGATCTACCCGGAGTTCGGCGCGCACCTCACCTGGCAGATCATCGAGCGGCACAAGGTCAACGTCGTGATGATCACCGGAGATGCGATGGCGCGACCGATGGTCGACGCGTTGCGTGCGGGGCATCCCGATGGGCGTACGTACGACACCAGTTCCGTGGTCTCACTGGCATCGTCGGCTGCACTCTTCTCTGCGAGTGTCAAGGACGAGTACCTCGACCTGTTGCCGAACCTGCTCGTCATCGACGCGATCGGGTCGTCGGAAACGGGTTTCAGCGGGATGTCGGCGGCGCAGAAGGGGCAGTCGCACACGGGTGCTCCGCGGGTGACCGCGGACAAGGCTGCTGTGGTGCTGCGTGAGGACGGAACGCGTGTCGAACCCGGCTCGGGCGAGGTGGGAATCCTGGCGCGTTCCGGCAACATTCCGCTGCGCTACTACAACGACCCGGCAAAGACCGAACGAACCTTCAAGGAGTTCAACGGGATTCGCTACTCGATTCCTGGTGATCTGGCGACCGTCGAAGCCGACGGGTCGATCACGATGATGGGTCGTGGATCGCAGTCGATCAACACCGGTGGCGAGAAGGTCTTTCCCGAAGAGGTCGAAGCGGCGCTCAAGGCGCATCCGGACGTGTTCGACACGGTCGTCGTCGGGGTTCCAGACGAACGATACGGTCAACGTGTCGCAGCGGTCATCGCTACTCGTGACGACGCCAGGCCGGCACTGGACGATCTGAACAGGGTTGTGCGCGAACAGGTTGCGGGATACAAGTGTCCGCGCAGCGTGTGGTACGTCGACGAGATCAAGCGGTCGCCTGCGGGCAAGCCGAATTACCGATGGGGCAGGGAAATCACCGAGACACGACCGGCCGACGCGTCGGTCCAGGCCGTCAGTGGAAGGGCATAAAGATATGGGCGAGAGAGTGATTCGCACGGAACTGACCGAAAGTTTTGGTATCGACTATCCGATCTTCGGCTTCACGCCGAGTCAGGAGGTCGCGGCCGCGATCAGTCGCGCCGGCGGAATGGGTGTTCTCGGATGCGTTCGCTTCAACGAGGCGTCGGAGCTCGACGAGGTGCTCGAGTGGATGCACGAGAACACCGACGGCAAGCCGTTCGGTGTCGACGTCGTGATGCCTGCCAAGATCCCCACGGAGGGAAGCAAGGTCGACCTGGAGTCGATGATTCCGCCCGAGCATCGGGCATTTGTCGAACGTACCCTCGACGACCTCGGGGTGCCGCCGCTGCCGGACGGCAACCGGGTGGATGCCGGAGTGCTCGGCTGGTTGCATTCGGTGGCGCGTTCGCACGTCGACGTCGCGATGGCGCACGCCCGAAAGTACGGACAGATCAAGCTGATCGCGAACGCGCTGGGTTCACCGCCGCCGGATGTGATCGGCGTCGCGCACGAGAATGGTGTGCAGGTCGCGGCGCTCGCGGGCGCGAAAGATCATGCGCTGCATCATGTCGAGGCGGGCGTCGACATCGTGATCGCGCAGGGCTATGAGGGTGGCGGGCACACCGGCGAGGTGACGTCGATGGTGCTCTGGCCCGAACTCGTCGACGCCGTCGGCGATCGCGCGCCCGTGCTGGCAGCGGGCGGCGTCGGCAGTGGTCGGCAGATGGCGGCGGCGATAGCCCTTGGCGCACAGGGTGTGTGGATGGGCACGTACTGGCTGACCGCGGCCGAGTACCGACTCGGCGCCACCGGCGACGGACCGTCGACGGTGCAGAAGGCGCTGCTCGCGGCGTCGTCGAGAGACACGGTGCGTCGTCGGATCTACTCCGGCAAACCCGCCCGACTGTTGAAGACGAAGTGGACCGACGCGTGGGATGCTCCCGGCGCTCCGGAGCCGCTACCGATGCCGCTGCAGAATCTGCTCGTGGGGGAGGCGCACGCGCGGATCTCGCAGGCGGACGACGCCGGCGTCGTCGCGATGCCCGCGGGCCAGATCGTCGGCCGGCTGAACTCGATCACCCCCGTCGCGGAACTGATCGCCGACCTGGTCAGCGAGTACCAGGAGTCCGCCGCTCGGCTCGGGAAGACGCTGGAGTAGGTGGGTCGGGGTCTGGTGTCGGGCTCTTATACACATCTCCGAGCCCACGAGACCGATCAGTATCTCGTATGCCGTGGTATGCTTGGAAA
>NZ_LZTE01000030.1:0-842 GCF_001665925.1 Gordonia sp. 852002-50816_SCH5313054-c | reverse complement strand
GTATGTGTTGGATGCGCGGTTGGGTGTGGTGCCGCCTGGTGTGCCTGGTGAGTTGTATTTGGGTGGTGTGCAGGTGGCGCGTGGGTATGCGTCGCGTGCGGGGTTGAGTGCTGAGCGGTTTGTGGCGGATCCGTTTGGTGGTGGGGGTTCGCGGTTGTATCGGACGGGTGATTTGGTGCGGTGGGGTGTTGGTGGGGAGATCGAGTATTTGGGGCGTACGGATTTTCAGGTGAAGTTGCGTGGGCAGCGGGTGGAGTTGGGTGAGGTGGAGGCGGTGGTTGCTGCGGCGCCGGGTGTGGTGCATGCGGTGTGTGCGGTGGTTGATGGTGGTGGTGGTCAGCAGTTGGTGGGGTATGTGTCGCCGGGGTCGGTGGATGTGGATGTGGTGGGCGAGTATGTGTCTGGGGTGTTGCCGGGTTATATGTGTCCGTCGGTGTGGGTGGTCACTGATGAGTTGGTGTTGAACAGTTCGGGGAAGTTGGATCGTCGGGCGTTGCCGCCGGTGGTGGTGGCGGAGGTGGGGTTTGTGGCGCCGGTGTCGTCGTCGCAGGTGTTGGTGGCGCAGGTGTTTGAGCGGGTGTTGGGTGTGTCGCGGGTGGGGTTGGGGGAGTCGTTTTTCTTGTTGGGCGGTAATTCGTTGTCGGCGATGCGGGTGGCTGCTGGGGTGGCGGATGTGTTCGGGGTGTCGGTGTCGGTGCGTGATGTGTTTGATGCACCTACCGTCGAAGAACTCGCCGAGGCAATCGAAGGCCGCGACCAGATGCTGCCCCGCGTGACAGCGGTGGCGCGACCGGCGCGGGTGCCACTATCCGCTGCGCAATCGCGGATGTGGTTCATCAACC